>PXSB01000015.1 GCA_003023185.1 Halobacteriales archaeon QS_9_67_17
GGCGACTTCGCCGCCGATTGCTCGGGAGAGCTCCGCTCTCCCGGTGGGCGGTACGGGAAGCACGGCGTTCGGGAGACGCGAAGCGCCTTCCGCAGCCCATCAGAAATCTTCGATTTCTGCGGACGACGCAAGCCGCGGGGCGACTCCGTCACCTCGGCCTGCTCGCGCGGGGCAACCGCGCGAGGATACCACAGCGAACGGAGTGAGCGAGGAGCGTAGCGAGATCTGCGAGCGGCCTACGGCCGTCTGTTCGCGGCTGCGCCGCTCACACGGCCCGTGGAGCTTCGCTCCACGCTGTCGTCGGCGCGAAGCGCCGACTGCCCGAGGTGGCTTCGCCACCTCGCTGCGCGCGACCGTAGCGTCCGGGGGCTTTCTACACTTCGTTGCCCTCAGAATCACCGAACACACTCTCAAATAAATACTACCGTGCGCGAAGTCACAGCCCTTATCGGCGGTTCCGGGGTATAGTGGCGTAATGGAAGTCATCGGCACCGTCGGCCTCCCGGGCAGCGGGAAGGGGGAGTTCGCGAACGTGGCACGCGACCTCGGCGTCCCCGTCGTCACGATGGGCGATGTCATCCGCGAGGAGTGTCGCAGGCGCGGTCTCGACCCCGCCGACCACCACGGCGAGGTCGCGCAGGGGCTTCGCGAGGAGCACGGCCCGCTCGCCGTCGCCGAGCGGTCGATTCCGATGGTTCGCGAGGCGCTCGACGACGCCGACACGGTGCTCGTCGACGGGCTCCGGTCAGCCGACGAACTGGAGCGGTTCCGCGCGGCGTTCGGCGACGCGTTCACCCTCGTCGCCGTCGAGGCACCGTTCGAGGCGCGCGCCGAACGCATCGACGCTCGGGACCGCGACAACACCGCCGCGGAGACGCTTCGCGACCGCGACGAACGGGAACTCGGCTTCGGCATGGGCGAGGCGATGGAGCGGGCCGACCGACGCATCGAGAACGACGACTCGTTGGCGGCGTTCCGCGAGCGGGTCCGGGGGGTGATGGACGCGTGAGCGTCGTGTACGCCGTCGACGTGACCATCACCACGCCACTCCACGAGACGGAACTGCCCGACCGCGTCGAGCGTGCCGTCCACAACCTCTTCCCGGAGGCCGACACCGAGCGAACCGACGGCCGACTCCGCGGCGAGGCGCACGGCATGGAGACATTCGCCGAGCGGCTCCGCGAGCAGGCCATCCTCGACACCGCTCGCGAGGCGTTCTTCGAGAACCATGACGGCGACACGACCGCGTTCCGGCTGAAGAAGGCGGCCGCCTTCCAAGGCCTCGTCAACTTCGCCGTCGGCTCGGCGGACGAACTCGGCGAAATCCACGTCGAGGTGACGGTCCGCGACCCGTCGTTCGAGGCGTACGTCGACCACGTCGCGCCGCCGACGGAGGGCGGCGAGCCAGTCGCGTAGGGGATAGGCGTCGAAGTTCACTCCCCGAGTCCCGACACGTGGATCGCGACCCACTCCGAGCGGTCGCGTCGGCGCGTGACACGGACCGTCTCGACCCACTTCACCCACTGGAAGCCGCGGCGTTCCGGCGCGACGAGCCGGAGCGGGAAGCCGTGGCCGTGGCTCAGCCGCTCCCCGTCGACGCGGGTCGCGAGCAGCGCGTCGCGCGCCTCGGCCAGCGGGAGCGACCACCGATAGCCCGTCACGGAGCGGAACTGCACCCACGCCGCCCCATCTTGGAGGCCGACCGCGTCGAGCAGGTCGCCGACCCGAACGCCCTGCCACGCGTGCTCGGAGTACCAGCCGCTCGTACAGTCGAGGAGCGCCCGCGCCGTCGTCGCCGACGGCAGGTCGTCGTAGCCGTAGGTCTGCGCCCGTCCGACGCGACCGGTCACGGACAGCGTCCACTCCTCGGGGTCGACTGGTTCCGGCGCGTCCGCGACCCACGCCGTGACGGGAAACCGGTTGCCGGCGTCGGAGCCCGCCTCTCGCGAGCCGGTGACCCGTCGCTCCGTGCCGAGCGTGTCCGTGACGCGGTAGGCGACGCCGCCGACGGTGACCGCGCCGAGCCACGCGAGGGTGCCGCGCCGGTCCGTGAGGTCGGCCCGCGACGGGACGTGGAACCGGTCCCGCAGGTGGCCCAGCAGGACGACGGTCGTGACGACCCCGAGCGCGGCGTGCGCGACGAGTAGCGTCCACGGTCCCGGGATGGTCGCGCCGAACACCCACGCGACGCCCGACCCGAGCGCCGCGACGATGAGCAGCGTGAGCAGTATCGACGCCGCGACACGGCCCGACCGCGCGCGAACGCCGGCCCGGATCGACCGGCGAACGCGCCACAGCTTCGCCCCGAGGAAGCCGACGAGCGTCACGCCCGCCGCGCCGTGGAGGAGAAACAGCCACGCGTCGTTCGGGTTGGCGACGAGGCTGGCGAGTCCCGTTCCGAGCGACACCACTACGCCGCAAAGCAGCGTGTAATCGACGACTCCGCTCGGAAGCCACCCCCGCGACATACGCGTCGTTGGGTGTGAGCACGCTTCAGGCTTGTCGCGTCACGCTTGCCGTGGTAGTGTTCAGCGAAGATTGGCTCCGACGAATAGCGGAGGAAGGAGGTGTGGAAAGCCCTCGGTCGCTGCGGTCGGGCGGTTGACCCCGCGAGCGGGCCGAGGCGACGCAGTCGCCTCGCGGCTTGCGTCGTCCGCAGAAATCGAATATCTCTGCTGGGCTGTCCTCGGAACGGCGGAGCCGTTCCGATGTGCATGAAAGACGCACCGCGTCTCCCGAACGCCGTGCTTCCCGTACCGACCGCCGAGAGAGCGGGGATCTCCCGAGCAATCGGCGACTTCGTCGCCGACAACGGCTTCTTTCAGTCCCACCAACCGCGGTTTCTCGGCCGAGCGACGACTCCCCGTATCTGAACCTAATCGCGACCAACGCGACGGACTCCCGCGAAACCGGGGAACTATGACCGCCCGCGCCCTACTGCGACCAATGGGAATCCTCGAGAACAAGGCGCGGGCACGGCTGTTCTACAAGTACTTCTCGAACCTCTACGACACGGTGAACCCGTTCATCTGGAACGAGGAGATGCGCGATCAGGCGCTGGCGTGGTTCGACGTCGACGCCGACGACCGCGTGCTCGACGTGGGCTGTGGGACGGGCTTCGCCACCGAGGGCCTCCTCCAGCACACCGACACGGTCCACGGCCTCGACCAGTCGGACGGCCAACTCTCGAAGGCGTTCGCGAAGTTCGGAAAACAGGGCGACGTGCGGTTTTACCGCGGCGACGCCGAGCGACTCCCGTTCCAGACGAACAGCGTCGACGCGCTGTGGTCGTCGGGAGAGTTCCGCCGCGTCACCCGGCCCGGCGGCACCGTCCTCGTCGTCGGTCCGGACTACCCGGACTCGACGCTGTTCCAGAAGCTCGCGGACGCCATCATGCTGTTTTACGACGAGACGGAGGCCGACCGGATGTTCGAGGCCGCCGGCTTCGAGACGTTCGAACACCACATCCAGCAGCGCAAACCCGGCACTCCACGGGCCATCACGACGGTCGCGACCGTTCCCGAGTCCGAGGAGACGGAGCCGGCGGCTGACCCGGTTGCGAACCCCTAATCCCGGACGGTCGTCTCGCCGCGTGCGACCAATCCATTCTCGACGCGTATGTCGACGGTGAGCTGCGCGCCCGGCGTCAGCGCGGGCGCGTTCGTCCCTGCGAGCCGGAGGCTCGCGCGCTCGCCGGCGGTCCACTCGTCGTCGCTCGCGGCGTTGAACGGCCCCGAGGGAGCACCCCGATAGCCCCGTGCGCCGACGAACGGCACTGGCGGCTGCTGTGCCAGTGGCTCACCGTCCACCCGTATCTGCACCGTCAGCGCCGCCACGTCGAGCGCCGCGCCGCCGCGGTGGTGGAGCGTCACGCGCCCGTCGGCCGTCGCCGTCACGTCGATAGCGGCCGACGGCACCGGCTCCGGCGGCGCGGCTGGAAGCATCGCGGCCCCGACGGCGGCGCTGGCGACGACCGTCACGGCGACCAGCGAGGCGACGCCAACCACCGGCGAGAGCCCGCGGTCGGTTGCGACCAGTGACACGCGGTGCGTGGCCGCGGCTTCGTATTTAAATGCTCGTCGTGGCGGTGACGTTCCCGTCGGGCGTGGATGCGGTGACGACGAAGGAGTCGCGGGGCGCGAGGGTCCACAGCGACTCGTTGCCGGTGCGGCCGATCCGGTCGCCGTTGAGCGTGACCCGCGCGTCAACCGGCGTTCCGTCCGTGGCGTTCACCACGCGGATGTCGAGCGGTCCGCCGGGATGCGTCCCGCGGAGTTCGAGACGGATCCCATCGCCCGTGGTCGAGGCGACGAGCGGATGAGGTGTTGCCTCCACGTCCTTCCGCTGAGTCTCGTAGAAGACCTCGCCCGTGCCGGCGTCGTAGAAGGCGACGAGGTCACTGTCGCCGACCGTACCGTGCGGGTGTTTGAACGCGATTCCGTAGACGCCAGCGCGCTGGTAGAACGGCTCGCTCGTCAACACGGTGTCGGCGTTCCCGTTCGTCCACGTCCACGGGTACAGCTCCGCGACCCGGTCGCGGAACGCGCCGATCTCGATTGGCCGGTCACTGAACTGGTCGTCGAAGGCGCCGCCGTAGAACGCCTCGCGTACGTATCGCGTGGTGAACTCTCCCTCGACGAGCGTCGCGAGGACGACGCCGGTCTCCGAGGCCATTACGTACACCCGGTCCGTCTGCCCGCTCGTGACGCTCGCGGCGAGGCGCGCGCGGACCGGCCCCTGTAGCGGAACGAGCCGCGCCTTCAGGCGGGCGATCGACGACTGCGAGATGGGCATTCCGGCCGCACGGTCGAAGGTGTACAGCTGGTCGACGGTCGTCTCCATCGCGTTCGCGGCCGCGTGGATGGCGACGAGTTCGCGCAGGAACGCCGTCTTCGAGAGGTCGCCGCGGTTGTACGCCGCGAGCGCGTCTGCCTGCCGGCGTTCGAGTTCGTCGAGCCGACCGTCGAGCCGGCGCGTCGTGTTCCGAACCACTGCCCGCCGCTCGGCGTCGGTATCGGCGGCGGTAAACGTCTCGCGGAGGCGAATGTTCGTGTAGCGGCCGTGGAGCCGAGCCGTCCGGACGCCGGTGGCGGCCGCTGGGTCTAACTCGACGACTGCGAACTCCTCGGTCTGAATCGAATCTGCCGGGGGGTCGAGATACGCGGAGGTGTTCTCAACCTGTACGACCGGGGCCGACGCCGCGGCCGGTCCGGGATTCTCGACGGTGGCCACTCGGCCGGGCGACGGTCGCTCGGCGATGACCGGGACGGCCGCCACCGACGAGACGACGAGGAGGGCGAGTCCGATGACGGCGAGTGACCTCCGACGAGCGGCGAGGAGGGCTCGGAGTGTGCGGAGGGGACCGGACATATCAGCCACTGTGAGCGGCGATTACAAAAAGCCCGCTCTCCGCGTCGGTTGGTCAAACCAGTGATCGACCGATGGAAAGCATTTTGCTGACGGCCAGCACACGCGATGGTATGCGGTTCGTGCCGGGACTCGCCCTCCTCTGTCTGCTCTGCGCCCTGGTGGTCGCCCCGGTCGGGGCCCTCGGGACGGCAGCACCCGGCACGGCGGTCCAACAGGAGGAGCCGCTCGACCCCGCCTCGACGACGCTCACGCTCCAACTGCGCGCCGACGGCGACGCCGAGTGGACCGTGAGCACGCGGTTCCGCCTCGACGACGAGAACGACACGCGGGCGTTCGAACGGCTCGCGGCCGACTTCGAGACGGGCGACGCGAACGTTGCTTACGACGCCGACACGTTCGCCCGTGCGGCGACGGTCGCCTCGAACGCCACCGGCAGGGACATGTCGATCACCGACGTTCGCTACAACGCGAGCAGGCAGACGGTCGACAACGTCACCTACGGTCGGCTCGCACTCCAGCTCCGGTGGACGAACTTCGCGGAGCAGGCCGGCACGCGACTCCGCATTGGCGACGCGTTCAACGCGACCGACGGCACGTGGCTGCCCGGGCTGGCAACCGGTCAGACGCTCGTGATCCGGCCGCCCGAGGGCTACGCGGTGCTCAACAGCCCGCGCGACATCGGCGTGGAGAACGGCGTCCTCCGATGGGAGGGCCCGCGCTCCTTCGAGCCACAGTATCTGGGCCAGATCACGTACACCGGCAACACCCCGACGCCCGGACAGTCGGTTCCGCTCGGCCTGCTCAGCGGCGGCGCGGCACTGGTCGTGGCCGTGGCGACCGCCGCGGTCGTGCTTTCCCGTCGACGCGGCCCGACCGAGGGTGGTGACGGCGGTGTCGACGGCGGGACCGGCACTGACGGCGGTGCTGGCGGTGCCGGCGGCGCGGCGGCCGCGAGCGCGACCACTGACACCGGGCCCGTCACCGGCCCCTCCGACCCCGAACTGCTCTCCGACGAGGAGCGGATCGAGCGACTGCTCGAACGGAACGGCGGCCGGATGAAGCAGACGAACATTGTCGACGAGACGGGGTGGTCGAACGCGAAGGTGTCACAGCTCCTCTCGGACATGGCCGAGACGGACCGCGTCGACAAGCTCCGGATCGGCCGCGAGAACCTCATCTCGCTGCCCGACGAGGACGTGGCCGACCTCGACGACGAGTGACGACGCGGTCGGGGCGTTCCGCGGCTCCCGCAATTGTTGCCATCGGAAACTCTTAACCACCGAGCGCCGCCAAATGGAACCGATGAGCACCAAGATACTTGTCACTGTAAAGGAGGTGGCGGAAGTCGACGACGAGTTCGAGATCAGCGGTCTCGACGTCGACGACCGGTATCTGGAGTACGACCTCAACGAGTGGGACGACTACGCCGTCGAGGAGGCCGTCCAGCTCTCCGAGGCCAGCGACGACGTGGAGGTCGTCACCGTCACCCTTGGCCCGGAACGGAGCGAGGAGACGATCCGGATGGCGCTGGCGAAGGGGGCCGACCGTGCCGTCCGCGTTTGGGACGACGCGCTCGCCAACGCGGGGCTGCTCGACGCGACGACGAAGGCGGACCTGCTGGCAGCCGTCGTCGAGGCAGAGGAGCCGGATCTGGTGCTCACGGGCGTGCAGGCCGCCGACGACTCCTTCGGCGCGACCGGCGTCGCGCTGGCCGAACGGGTCGGCTTCGAGTGGGCCGCCGTCGTCAACGACCTCGATTACGACGCCGACGCGAACGTCTCCAGCGTTCGCCGCGAACTGGAGGGTGGCGTCGAGGAACTGACCGACGTGGAGGGACCCGCCGTGCTCACGATCCAGACGGGGATCAACGAGCCGCGGTACGCCTCGCTGCGTGGTATCCGGCAGGCACAGCGGAAGCCGCTCGACGTGCACACGCTCGACGACCTCGGCCTCGACGCGTCGGTCGCCGACTCGCCCGTGACGCTCACGTCGATGTACGAGCCGGAATCGGAGAGCGATGCCGTCGTCTGGGAGGGATCGCCCGACGAGACAGCCGACGAGCTGGCGACGTTCCTCCGCGAGCAGGGGGTGGTCGAGGGATGACGGTCCTCGCCGTCACCGAACACCGCCGCGGCAAACTCCGGACCCCTTCCTTCGAGATCATCACTGCGGGGCGTGACCTCGCCGACGCGCTCGACGCCGAACTCCACCTCGCGGTCATCGGCGGCGACGTGAACGGCTTCGCCGACCGACTGAACCGCGACGGCGTCGACGCCATCCACACCGTCGCCGAGGGCGAGGAGTTCAACCACGACGTGTACACGCAGGCCATCACCGCGATGGCCGAGGCGCACGACCCGGACGCGCTCCTGATGCCGAACACGGTCAACGGCCTCGATTACGCGCCCGCCGTCGCCGGCGCGCTCGATCTGCCGCTCGTGACCGACGCTGTCGACTTCGATGCCGAGGGCACGCTGGAGGTGACACGCGAGCAGTACGGCGGCAAGGTCGAAACGACCGTCGATGTCGAGGCAGACGCGTTCGCGCTCACCATCCGCCCGGCCGAGTGGCCCGTCGCTGAGGGCACCGGTGACGCCGAGATCGCGCCGTTCGACGTGACCATCGACGAGTCGGCTGTCCGCTCCTCCGTCGAGGGGTTCGAGGAGGTCGGCTCCGGTGACGTGGACATCACGGAGGCGGACGTGCTGGTCTCCGTCGGCCGTGGCATCGAGGAGGAGGAGAACCTCCCGCTGGTGGAAGGACTCGCGGACGCGCTCGGCGCGACGCTCTCCTCGTCGCGGCCCATCGTCGATAACGGCTGGCTCGCGAAGAACCGACAGGTCGGGCAGTCCGGCAAAGTCGTCACGCCCGACGTGTACATCGCCGTCGGTATCTCCGGTGCCGTCCAGCACGTCGCCGGCATGAAGGGCTCCGACACCATCATCGCCATCAATACCGACCCGAACGCGCCCATCATGGACATCGCCGACTACGCCATCGTCGACGATCTGTTCGACGTGGTGCCGGAACTCATCAAGCAGTTCGGTGGGCAAGCGCCGAGCTAAACGCATCCGGATTTTTTCGATTCACGCTTTTCGACTGTCGAGTCGCTCGCAACGACAACGGAACTGCGAGGCCATCTCCGACTCCTTCGCCGGTCGACCGGCTCGTTCGCAGGCCCCGTTACCACCACCGCAGGCGCGCGCTGGCGAGCGTCTCGTCGCGAGCCAGCGGCGCGCGAGGGATGAGCGACGAACGCAGTGAGGAGCGAATCGGCTGGGGAGGCGTGTGGACTGCGGTCGGCGGTGCGGTTCCCTAGAATCGCGCTAGCAGGACGCTACTGCGTCTCCAACTCTATCTCCAGTCCCGTATCTGAATCAACCAGCCTGCGCTAGCAGAACGTTACTGTGTCTTCAACCTCTCGCCGCGAGAGCGGCGCGCTCATCGAGTGGTTCGGCGGGCAGCCACCGAGCTAAACGCAAGACTTTCGCGGTTCAGGTCTTTTGACGCCCTGCTTCCCGTTCTCTCAATGGCTGTGCGCAGTCCCGTTGTGGGGCAGGTCAGTAGGACAGGGTAAAATGGGCGCTTTATCCTACTCAGGAGGCTTATAGCTCAACATCTAATGAGCGGGTAAGTATGGACCGACGAACGTACCTCTCTGCGTTGGCCCTGTCGAAAGCGTAGTCGGAGACGACACGTCACGACCGGCGTATCTGGGTAAAGGCCCCATCGTCTACGAACGCGAGCCGCTGAAACTCCGCGCACCGACGGACACGGTTCGGCCCGGAGAGTCCATCACGTTCGAGATCCATCATACAGGCAACTCGGAGGACATTAACTTGGGGTGTAACGTTCCGTGGGCCATCCAGAAGTACGAGGACGGCGAGTGGAAACACGCCGTCTGGACGGGCGAGCGATGGTACCAGATGTGTGCTACGCTGATCGGTCCAAGGAAAACCCTGACCCAGACGGTCCCGCTGTCAGGAAGCGTATTGGCCGACGGCCACGGTGTGAGTGATTCGGAAGCCGATGTCACGTTCCAGCCGGGAAAACATCGGTTCGTGTTGACAGGCTCGAACCCGCCGTTAGCGGTCAACTTCGACGTGCGTCCGGAGTAGTTCACCGTCATCGAGACACGGCCCGCTACGCCAAGCGTCCGAGAACTGTCGTATGGCGCTCGTTTCGTCACCTACTTGCGCGCCGCTCCCCTTCGCCCGGTAATGGAGTACCTCGAGCGGCGACGCGAGCGGGTCGAGGCCCGACTGGAGGCGGTTCTCGCCGACGTGGCTCCCGCGGCGCTGCGCGAGCAGGTGGAGCACGTGTCGCTGTCGGGGGGTAAACGGGTCCGGCCGACCGTCGCCGTCCTCGTCTGTGAGGCCGCCGAGGGGGCAGCCGGAGCGACCGACGACGCCGTCGATTTCGCCGTCGGCGTCGAACTCGTCCACAACGCCTCGCTCGTGGTCGACGACATCATCGACGAGTCGCCCGTCCGGCGCGGGGTTCCGGCGGCACACGCCGAGTACGGCCACGGCCCGGCCATCATCGCGTCCGACGGCCTGCTAGGCGAGGCGTTCGAGCTGTTCTCCCGCGACGAGCGCGCGATGCGGGCGGTCGCCGACGCGATGGTCGAACTCGGGGAGGGGGAGGCGACGGAACTCGTCGCACAGCCGACGACCGAGGACGAGTACATGCGACTGGCGCGGCGCAAGACGGGGGCACTGTTCCGTGCCGCCGCGGAACTCGGCGCTATCGCGGCGGACGCGGACGCCGAAACCGTCTCGTCGTTCGGCGACTACGCCGAGCGGGTCGGCGTCGCCTTCCAGATCCGCGACGACGTGCTCGACGCGACGGCCGACGCCGAGGCGCTGGGTAAACCGACCGGGCAAGACGAGGCGATGGAACGGCCCTCGCTCGTGCAGGTGACCGACATCACGCCCGAGGAGGCGGACGAACGGGCCCACGAGCAGTCGGAGGCCGCGCTGGAGGCGCTGACCGCGACCGGTGCACCCGAGTCGCAGGCGCTGGCGTATCTCCGCGACCTCGCGGAGTTCGTTGTCGTTCGAGAGCGATAGCGCCCGCAGCCCGGCGTACCCTCACGTCGCCGTCGGCGACTCCTCCTGAAACCGTGACTCGGCGACGGCGAAGGCGAGCGTACTCGCGACGCCGAGGAGCGTCCCACCGGCGAGCGCGACGGCGAGATACCGGAGCGTCGCGAATCTCAATCCGAGCAGGAACGCCGACAGTGCGTGGACGACGGCCGCAATCGCGAGCACGTAGAAGGGGGCGTTGAGATAGCGCCACCGGAAGCCGTCGGCGAGATACTCGTCGGTGACGCGGCCGAGCGCGGCGACGACACCGCCCGCGGCGACCCAGTCGACGGCACCGTAGGTGACGGCCGCCGCCACCTGTAGCAGGCCGTCGGTCGGTAGGGTCTGGAGAAACGTCCGGCCGTTAACGATGCCGACGGCGAACAGCGCCAGCGCGGCGACGCTCGTCACGACCGTCACCCGGCCGGTGTACAGTGCCGTTCGGATCTGCTCGACGGCGCTGTCGATGGACTCCTCCAGTCCGAGCCCTCGCGAGAGGACGTACAGCCCCAAGAGTGTCGAGACGAGTCCCAGCGACGAACCGGGGAGGTTCAGCGCGTCGGCGACGACGGCAGCCGGATAGATGAGGAGGAGAATGCCGAGCGGGACGAGGATGGTGCCGCGCGTCTCCGGGTCGTCGAGCACCTGCTTGATGGTGTAGTACATCGACTCGAGGTCCTGTGCCTGCCGGACGACGACCCGGCGAACGGAGTCAACTGGCACTCGCGACCGGATGACGGGGACGACCGACTCGTCCTGTGCGCCGTCGGTGACGACGACCGCACGAACGTCCTCGCCCGTCTGGAGCGACGCCAGCACGCGGTCGACCTCTTCCCCGACGGTGCGGTTGGCCGCCACGTCGCCACTCTCCTCGCCGGCGACGACGGCGACCGCGACGGACTCCTCGTCGTGTAAGTCGTCGTGGATGTGGATCCCCTGAAAGGCGACGTTCACGTCGGAGTCCTCGGGGTCGGCAGTCGCGAGCGCGACCGCCGCTTCCTCGACGCTGTCCCGGCCGATGACCGGGCTACACGGTCCCCGTTTAATTCTCTTCGGGGGAGACCGACTGCCACGTCCACTTCGCGTCGAGGATGTACCGGTAGACGCCCGAGGGAATGATGGCACAGAGGTTGGCGAGGAGATAGCCGAGGCCGCCCCACGTGACGAACACGTACAGGAGTGCGGTCTGTAACGGGATCGCGGAGCCGCGAACCACGTTCGTCCGGAGGAGGCCGCCGAGGAACGCGTCACCCTGATTGGCGCGGTCGGCGAACGTCCACGCGTTGTTGACGATGTACTGTGTGATGATGGTTATCTCGATGGCGATGACGGAGCCGAGCAGATAGTAAAGCCCGCCAACGTCGACGAATAGCCACAGGAGTCCGCTCTGGAGCGCAGCCGCGGCCCCGCCGACGAGCGCGAACTGCGTGAGCCGGGAGACGGGGACCCCGGCGAACGTGCCTCCTGAGCTGGACATATTCGGCACGTGCGGCTCGCGACCCATAACGTCTTGCAGCGCGTCTGCTGTGTGTCTGACGGTGACACGGACCTCACGAGATCCGATCTGTGGCCGGTCGCCCCGTCGCGTGAACGCACGACTTTTGCGTCTCGACGGGGTATAACTGACAACTGATGATCTCGAAGGGCTGTGAACAGTGTGCCAAGGGCGGGAAGATGGTGCTGTTCGTCTACGGCTACTGTGACCAGCGTGACTGTTTCTACTGTCCGCTCGGCGAGAACCGGAAGAACGTCACGCAGACGTACGCGAACGAGCGACCCGTCGACTCCGACGAGGATGTCATCGCGGAGGCGAAGCTGATGGACGCACTCGGCACTTCCATCACCGGCGGCGAGCCACAGGAGGCGCTGGAGAAGACCTGTCGATACCTCCGTCTGCTCAAAGACGAGTTCGGCGAGGACCACCACACCCACCTCTACACCGGGATCACGGGCGGCCGCGAGAACATGCGCCGGCTGAGCGAGGCGGGTCTCGACGAGATACGCTTCCACCCACCTTACGAGCAGTGGGGCGACCTCCACGGCACCGAGTGGGAAGAAATCCTCTACATCGCCCGCGAGGAGGGGCTCACGCCCGCCTTCGAGATACCCGGTATCCGTGCCGAAGAGGAGTTCCTCGAATTCCTCGACGAGGGCGCGGCGGAGTTTTGTAACGTCAACGAGTTCGAGATGTCCGACGGCAACTACCGGCGGATGCAGGAGGCCGGCTTCGAGCTGAAAGACGGCCACATGAGCGCCGTCGAGGGGAGCCACGACATTCTGGAGACGATGGGCGACCACGAACGAGTGTACTTCTGTACGAGCGTGTTCAAGGACGCCGCACAACACCGCTCGCGGCTGAAGCGGATGGCACGGAACCTCCGCCGCGAGTTCGACGAAGTGACCGAGGACGGCACGCTCGTCTACGGGAAGACGTGGGAACCCGAGGAACGATTGGCCGAACTCGGCGTCCCCGAGGAGTTTTACACCGTCAAGAGCGACCACGTCGAGTTGGCGTGGTGGCTGTTAGAGGAGATGGTCGAGGACGGCGACGTACCGGAAGGGGAGATTGTCGAGCAGTATCCGACCTACGACGGGACGGTCGTGGAACGGACGCCGGTGGCGTAGCGGGTTCTGCTGTCGAGCGGTCGGGCGAAGTTTTTCGAGCGTAGCTCCCTTCGAGTCCTGTTTCGTATGGTGGTGTTCAGATACGCGAATCGTCGCCCGGCCAAGAAACTGCGGTAGGTGGGACTGAAAGGGGCCGGTCGGTCGCCGAAGCACGACGACGTAAGGACCGCACCGCGAGTACCGCGAGCGGGCGGACCGCAGCGAGGCGCGCGAGGCGAGCGACCGGGGGCTTTCTCCATCTTGTTATCCGCCTACTCTCTGGAGCCATTTTTAAGTGAATACTACCGTTTCATATTGTGGGAAAGTTTATTCCACGGCAGTAATCAGTGACCGACATGTCGGCCACCACCCAGTCTTACTCCGTTCGGCTACTGGTGGTCGGGTGCGGGCTGTTCACGCTGCTCGCAGTGCACGTCTCGTTTCGCTACGCGCTCAGCGCGACGTTCGGATTCGCGGAGTATCGCGGACTCGCGCCGCTGGTCCCGTTCTTCTTGCTCGGTGTGTATATGCTGCTTCTCGGTGGCGCGGCAGCGGTGAGCGCCGTCCGACGGGGGATCGCCGGGATCGGCATGGGGGCGGGGTTGCTCGCGTTCGCGGTCGAACCAGTGAGTAGTTCGTTTCTCTGGGGCGACGGCTGTGAGGTGAGCAGCGCTGCCGGGGAGTCGCTCGTTCCGGAGGTAACCGTCGATGGACTATGGATCACCCTCTATTCGTGGAACGGCGCGTGCTCGGCCTCGCTCAACACTGCGCTGCTCGGGCTCGGACTGCTCGTGCTCGGGAGGGGACTCTGGCGTGACAGCCTCCCGGAATTAGCGTTTGCGCGCTGGCTGCACGCCGTCGGGGCGACGCGGTCTGAGTAGCCCATCCGAATTTCACCGCACGCCGCTCCGCTCGCGGCCGAGGACGAGATACGCGCCGACGGCTAGCAGCGCGGCCCCAGCCAGTAGGCCAACCGTCCTGCGGTCTGCGACGACGCCGAAGTAGAGCACGGCGAGCGCGCTCCCGCCGAGCGTCGCCGCGACGAGCGTGTATTCCGCCAATGCGGGGAGCGGGTCGCCGCGAGCGTCGCGGTAGTCGGCGGCCGCGAGCAGCACGACACCGCCGTTCACCGCACCGAGCGCGGGCGCTTCGAGTACGACGCCAGCGACGGCGACGAGCAGTGCCGCGGCGACGGCGACGCCGAACGTCCGGTTCGGGGTGAGCGGATTGCGTCGCTCGCCGTAGCGAGCGTGGTATGCGGCGGGGGGCGCGACGGCCTCCACGGCGACCAGCAGGCCGATCATCAGCTGGCCGACGACGACGCCGGCGACTGCGACGGACGCGGCGACGAGCGCACCGCCCACGAGCGCGGCGTCCGGCGGGATGGCGGGCGTGGCGTCGGGCGTCGCTCGCGAGCGGACGACGCCGTAGGCGGTGAATCCGTACAGGAGTGCGAGCGCGAGGGCGACGACGGCGAGCCGCGAGCCGGGTGGTCCGAACAGGAGTCCGAAGCCGCCGACGCCGAAGGCGAGCACGACCCCGAGTAGGGGAGCCGCCTCGGGCACGCGTCGGTCACGGCGCGACATACGCGACGGTGACGGACTGTGCCGGAAAGGGTTGCGGTCCGCGTCGAGTCGCCGGAAATCGGCCGCGAGCCGCCGCGCGCGGACCCGCAAACGTTTAACGGACTCCGGCGTACATTCCGCCATGGCGGACTGCCCACTCGCGGACCAGTGTCCCAACTTTCAGGAGCGGATCGAGGGGATGGGGTGTACCCACCTCGGCGACCGCGGCGGCGCGGAATGGTGTAACCACTACGGCCAGCCGATCCGTGAGTTGAAGGAACAGCCGGTGGACCTCGGCGAGGAGGTCGTCATCACCGTTGACGATATCCACGAGTCGGGGGCGGGCGTCGGCCGCACGGAAGACGGCTTCATCGTCATGGTTGACGGCATCCTCCCGGAGGCGCGCGCCCGAGTCCGGATCACGAAGGTGATGGACAACCACGCCCGCGGCGAGGAGATAGAGCGGCTCCCGCTGGAAGACGAGGAGGACGACGAGGACGGAGCCGAGCAGTCCGACGACGAGGAGGAGGAAGAGAGGGACCGGCGTTCGAGCCGGGACGAGCGGCTGGGCAGCCGCGACAACTTCTGGGGCTCGTGAGCGACGTACCGGACCCCGACGAACTGCTCGCGGCGTTGGGGTTCGACGAGACGGAGAGCGTTCTCACCCGCCGGCAGGCGGAGGTACTCGCGCTCCGCGAGCGGGACGTCCCCCAGCGAGCGATAGCCGACGACCTCGGCACCTCGCGGGCGAACGTCTCCTCCGTCGAGGCGAGCGCGCGCAGCAACGTCGAACGCGCCCACGAGACGGTGGCGTTCGCCGAGGCACTGCGCGCGCCGGTTCGCGTCGCCGTCGACGCCGGCACCGACCTCTACGACGTTCCCAACCGCGTCTTCTCGGCGTGTGACGAGGCCGGCGTGAAGGTGAACCGAACCGCACCGGAGCTGATGAAGCTCGTCGGCGACGCCGCCGGCGACGCCGTCGTCGGCCGCGAGGTGCGACGCGACTTGGTCGTGAGCGTGACGAGCGACGGGCAGGTCCGGGTCCGAACCTGAGCTACTGCAAGACGAAATCGATGCTATCCCGAAATAATATCGGCAGTGTCAGCTAAGCGGGTCGCCGCTCGGTCGAGAAATCGTGCTGGGTGGGACTGAAAGGGGCCGGGCGCTACGGGAAGCACGGCGACGCAAGCACCGCAGCCCGATCAACGGGAGGGCGAGGCGCGCAGCGAACCGCGCGACCGTAGCGCCCGGGGGCTTTCTACACCTCGTTGTTCTCACGGCCTCCGGAGTCACTCTTATCTGAACACCGTCGTAGTGTCTGAATATATGCTTAATAAAAGGCAAATCAAAATTATCTTGATCATTATGCTCTCCTTGTCCATTCTGGTGGTCGGTGGAGAACGATTATTCGGGGGGAGCGACCTGATACACGAAGTTCCGGATGTCCAATACGAATGTTCATATGTGCCACAGGAACAGAGTGCGACTCTTACTCTCGGGAACAATGGTCTGAATGATGGAAATACGATGGGAATCTGGATATTCGTGAACAGAAGCCCAGCAGCATTAAACAGCGATAATGCATCGACAACGACAGGGACATGGGTCCATGATAGCGATATAACCGATGTTACGGATTACCCACTACGACCAGGAACAACGGTTACTGTGGCGGATATAGAACCGGGGGACGAAATGAATGCCGTCCGGGTTAGACAGGGCGGCGGTGAAGAAATGGTGATTCTGAAAACAAAAATCACCGATGATGGCGAATGCGTGCGCTCGTGAACTGTCGTAATGAGAGTCCGGCCGACTGGAAGGAAATCCGGCGCTGTCGTGGCTCGTGGCTTCGCCGGAAATCACGTATCGCAGTCCCGCTAAACCCACCATAGTCTCGAATTTACGAACTACCGGTAGCGACGGTGGGCGAGCCAGACGAACGCACCCGCGAGTATCGGCGGGACGAAGGCCAGTGCGGCCGGTAGCGCGTACAGCGCAGCCACGACCGGGCCGAGCACTCCGGCGACTGGCTCCTGCTGGCTCGGCGGCACGGAGACCACGAGCATCAGATACAGCGCGACGGCCACGCCGAAGCCAGCCGCGGCGAGCGTGCGGTCGTACACGACGCTCCCGCCGACGCGTCGGTGGTGGCGGGCCACGAGCAGGACGGGGGCGACGAGCGGGAGGACGGTGAAGAAGCCGACCAGCAGGACGAACGTGCGGACGAAC
>PXSB01000026.1:0-7336 GCA_003023185.1 Halobacteriales archaeon QS_9_67_17
CGGAAGCGGTCGAGCCGGACGCGAACCGACCCCTCCTCGAAGCGAACCTGTACGTCGTCCATCTCGACGCCCGGCGCGTCGAAAACCGCGAGATAGGCGTCGTCGCCTTCGAGTACGTCCGCCGCGAGCGGGCGCTCCTCTTGGACGCGTGAGGAGACCATGCCCGCACCAGTAAGGAGCCGCTTCCCGACCGATTCGCCGAGTTCGCGTATTTGGCTCATACGTCCGCTTCGCGTGGCACGCTCTTAGCGGTTGTGACCCGTGAGAGGACGATGTTCAGCTAACTGGGTCGTTGTTCGACCGAGAAACCACAGTGGGTGGGACTGAAAGGGGCCGTCCGCTCGCCGAAGCACGCCGACGCAAGGACCACACCGCGAGTGAAGCGAGCGGGAGGACCGCAGCGAACGGAGTGAGCGAGGCGCGCAGCGAGCCGCGCGACCGTAGCGTCCGGGGGCTTTCTACACCTTGTTGTCCGCATAGCCCCTGACCTACTCTTATGTCAACACTACCTGCGAAGCCACGCGAGTTGAATGGTCGCGAGAGCTACACCTCGATTTCCGCGACGTCGCCCCCGCAGTAGGGACAGGAGAACGCGTCTACGCCGGTGTCGTCCGGCATGTCGTAGGTGAAGTGGAGTCCGGCCATGTCGAACTCGCAGCTATCGTCCGTACAGACGACTTCCATAGTCTTCGGCATATCCGGCACCACGCTCTCGCCCATCTTGAACATCCCGGCTCGTTTCGGGGTTCGACTGCCGGAAAACGTATTCCGGCCGGCGAAGTACGCCCGTGTATGCAGGGTGCCGACCGGACGACCCGGGAGCGCATCGCCGACCACCTCCGCGCGGAAACGACCGAGGCCGGAACCCTCGCCAATGAGTTCGGCGTGACGACGGCCGACGCCCTCGCGCACGTCAAGCACATCGCGCGCTCGCTGGACGGCACGGACGAGGAACTGCTGGCCGCGCCGCCGCAGTGTCGCGCCTGTGGCTTCTCCGAGTTCGACGACCCGGCCAACAGACCGTCGCGGTGTCCCGAGTGCAAGAGCGAGGACCTCACCGAGCCAGCGTTCAAGATCGAATAGCCGTCCGCGAGCCAGATCAGTCTCGCTCCTCGTCGAGCACAGCCTCGACGGCCTCCCACGAGAGGTCGGCTTTCGGGCCTTCCGTCTCGGCCGCGAGTGCGCCACAGGCGTTCGCGACGGCGACGGCCGCCCGTGGTCCGTCATCCCGCAGACGTGCGGCGATGAAGCCGGCTGCGAAGGCGTCGCCCGCGCCCGTGGTGTCGACGGCCGGGAGGTCGAAGCCGTCGTGCGTGACGGTTCCGTCGGGCGTCTTCGCGACTGCGCCCTCGGTGCCGCGCTTGGTCACGACGGTCGGCACCTCCGGCCCGTCGAGGGCCCGCGCCTCCACCTCGTTGACGAACAGCAGGTCGGCGCGGGCGAGAACGGCCGAAAAGTCGCGGTCGGCGAGTCGCCGGCCCGGATCGAAGGAGACGGGCACGTCGGCCGCGACAGCGAGGTCGGCCACCCGCGCGGCCGTCGCCGGTCGGTGCGCGGTGACGTGGACGTGGTCGGCCGCCTCGACGAGCGCCGGGTCGATATCGTCGGGATCGAGGGCTTCGTTCACGCCCGGCGCGGCCAGCACCGACACCTCGCCGTCGTCGTTGACGAGCAGGTACTTCGTCGTCGTCTCGCCGTCGACCGTCCGCAGGCCGGCGAGGTCGACGCCCGCGCGGTCGAGCGAGCGACGCGCAAGCAGGCCGTACTCGTCGTTCCCGACGCTGCCAGCGAGGGTCGCCGCACAGTCCAGTCCGGCCAGCCCGACGGCGACGTTACCCGCCGACCCGCCGCCTGTCCCGGCCGTGTCGCGAACGACCGACTCGCCGTCCGGCTCCGGCAGGCCGTCGACCCGGAGCGTCACGTCCCAGTTGACGTGACCGACACACAGCACGCGGGGCATACGCGCGGCTGGGCGCGGCGACGGCAAAAAGCCGCGGTCAGGCGAGCGCGAACAGGACGAGATTGTGCGCGCCGGGACCGAGACCGACCGCGGCGATGACGCCGAGATACAGCGCGGCCTCGCCAGGGGCCTCACGCACGTACTCGCGGAAGACGAACAGCACGCCCGTCGCGACGACCAGCTTCACGAGGACGAACAGCCACGCCTCGCCGAGCAGATTCGCGGGCGGCAGCCCCGCGCCGGCCTCGATGAGTCGCGCCGAGAGCGGCGTCTGCTCGCCGAAGCCGAGTCGGATGCCGACGGCCGTCGAGACGCCGTCCAGCGTGTGACCGAACAGGACGAGGAGCCCGGGCCACCCCGTGACGCCGACCCGGTCGCGCACGCCGAGCCAGATACCCCCCGCGAGCGCCACGGACAAGACGAGGCCGCCGAGCGGCCACGCGAGCGTCAGCAATCCCCGAGCGAGCGCGGTGGCGACGCCGGCCGCGACGAGGAGCGTGGCGACGATGCTCCCGGTGACGGCGAGCGTACCGGGGACAGAAGAGAGCGCCCACCGGTCGGCCGGTCGGTCGGCGACGGCGAGCCACACCGCCCCGGCGACGGCGAACGTGGTCGCGTACACGATTGGGTTGCCGAACAGCGGCGCAACGGCGGCCGGCACGGCGTCGACCTGAAACAGCGCGTAGCCGCTCGCGCCAGCGACCATCCACGGCGCGAACCCGGTGACGACGCGCGGCGTGACCGGTGGGCGACGGCGGTAGAGCGCACCGCCGACCGCGGCGACCGCGAGCGCGACCGCCGCGAGGTACGGGAGCGGCGGCAGGTCGACCCCGGTCGGGAGCAGTTGCGCCAGCACGTCTGGTTGAGCAACCGGCCGCCGTGAAAGCGTTGTGAAACGAAACAGCCCCGGGTGCGCCGCCGGTCGAGTGCGCCGGCGACCATACCCTCCGCCCTCACCGCGGTGGCTCCCGGGCGACCGGTGCTACCTCCCGAAAGGATGTGTGAACAGCCTCACTAGCATGGGAGGAGTTCGGGGGCGTTATCTGGCGTAGTAGAGCGCGCCAATGTACTCGCCACCCATCGCCCAGACGAACACTCCGACGAGGAGCAAGCCGACGGTGTACAGCGTGGCGAACTGGAGGCCGAGCGCCAGTAGGACGAGGAAACAGCCGACGAGCAGCGCGGCGACGGTGTCGAGACGACGGCGGAGGGCATCGTCCATGGCTCTGCGTTGCGTCGCGTCCGAAGTAATCCTTTTCCCCCACCTTTTCACCCTCGCCGGCCGGACCGTCGGCATGGACAGAGACACCTTCGCCGCACGCATCGATCACACGGTGCTCGGCCCGACGACCACGCTCGCGGACGTGGAGCGCGTCCTCGACGAGGCGCGCGAGTACGGCATGAACGCCTGCATCCCCCCGTGTTACGTCGCCGAGGCGACCGCGTACGCCTCCGAGGTGACCCTCGCGACCGTCATCGGATTCCCACACGGCCAACACACCCCCGAGACGAAGGTCACAGAAGCCGAGCAGGCGCGGACGGACGGTGCCACCGAACTGGATGTCGTCATCAACGTCGGCCGGCTGAAGGCGGGGGAGGACGCGGCCGTCCGCGAGGAGCTGGTCGCCGTCGTCGAGGCGACGCCGCTCCGGGTGAAGGTCATCATCGAAGCCCCCCTCCTGACCGACGAGGAGAAACACCGCGCCTGCGAGGCTGCCGAGGCGGCCGGCGCGCGGATGGTGAAGACCTCGACCGGCTACGCCGACGGCGGGGCGACTGTCGCGGACGTGGAACTGATGAGCGAGTATCTTCCGGTGAAGGCGTCGGGCGGCGTCGGCAGCTACGAGGCGGCGACGGCGATGCTCGACGCCGGAGCGGAGCGTATCGGCGCGAGTTCCGGCGTCGCTATCGTGGAAGGCTACGAGTAAGCTGTTCGAGAATTCTGGCGTCCCACGGTGGCGTTTCGGTTCGTTCCACCGTGCTTTTACCGACACGTCTGCTTGTTAGTATACGATGGCTCGGTACCACATCGAGACGTACGGCTGCACCTCGAACCGCGGCGAGAGCCGCGAGATCGAGCGGCGGCTGCGCGACGCCGGCCACCACCGCGTCCCGCTCGACGCGGCCGACGTCGCGATCCTCAACACCTGTACGGTGGTCGAGAAGACGGAGCGAAACATGCTCCGCCGAGCCAAAGAACTCGAAGCCGAGGTGGCGGACCTCGTCGTCACCGGCTGCATGGCGCTCGCACAGGGCGAGGAGTTCGCCGACCTCGACGCGCAGGTGCTCCACTGGGAGGACGTGCCCGCGGCCGTCACGAACGGGGAGTGTCCGACGACGACCCCCGACGCCGAACCCATCCTCGACGGCGTCGTCGGCATCCTCCCCATCGCTCGGGGCTGCATGAGCAACTGCTCGTACTGTATCACGAAGCACGCCACCGGCCGCATCGACTCGCCGTCGGTCGAGGAGAACGTCCGCAAGGCCGAAGCCTTGGTCCACGCCGGAGCCACGGAACTGCGCGTGACCGGACAGGACACCGGCGTCTACGGCTGGGACGAGGGCGAGCGAAAGCTCCCGGAACTGCTCGACCGGATCTGCGACATCGACGGCGAGTTCCGCGTTCGTCTCGGGATGGCGAATCCGGGCGGCGTCCACGGCATCCGCGAGGAGCTCGCCGACACCTTCGCGCGAAACGAGAAGCTCTACGACTTCATCCACCTGCCCGTCCAGTCCGGCTCCGACGACGTGCTGGCGGACATGCGCCGCCAGCACCGCGTCGAGAAGTTCCGCGAGTGCGTCGCGGCGTTCGACGACCGACTCGACCACTGGACGCTGTCGACGGATTTCATCGTCGGCTTCCCGACGGAGACGCCGGCCGACCACGAGCGGTCGATGGAACTGCTCGCCGACGTGCGCCCGGAGAAGGTCAACGTGACGCGGTTCTCGAAGCGGCCGAACACCGACGCCGCCGAGATGAAGGGACTCGGCGGTCAGACGAAGAAGGACCGCTCGAAGGCGATGAGCGAACTGAAGATGGACGTGGTGAGCGAGGCGTACGACGAGTTAGTCGGCACGCGCCGCGAGGTGCTGGTCGTCGAGGAGGGACACGGCGACTCGGTGAAGTGTCGCGACAGCGCCTACCGACAGATCGTCGTCCAGAACGCGAGCGACTACGGAATCGAACCCGGCGACTTCATCGAGGTGGACGTGACGGGCGGCGAACGGGTGTACGCCTTCGGAACTCCCGTCGCCGCGCCCGCCGACTCGGAGGAGGTCGCGGCGGCCGACTGACGAGCGACGACCGACGCGCCACCAGTTACTCCTCGCGCCAGTCCACGAGTTCGTCGAACCGCGCCCACGCCGCGCGTTCGCGAGCGCCAGCGGCCGACTCGACGACGCTCTCGAAGAACCGAATCCGGTCGCGGAGCGCGTCGTCGTCGAAGCCGACAACGCCGAGCCGCGACGCCGCGACGGTCGCCTCGACGACCGCGCCGTGCCCCCGCGAAACCGTGGGCACGACCTCCCGCACGACGGCCGACTCCACGACCTGGAGCGTCCAGTCGGTCCACGTCGTGTCGCCCTCGGTCCCCGAGCCGCGCTCCTCGACGGTCACCTCGGCCCACGCGTCCGCCGAGTCGAGCACGGGGTCGGGTTCCTCGCGAACCGTGCAGGCGGCCTCCACGAAGTCGACCGGGTCGCGCGTGAACTGGACGTAGCCGCCTTCGCGCTCAGTGAAGTTGCGCCACGTCCGCGTCCGCCCCCACGTCCGGGCCGTGACGGGATCGTCCGGCCGTCCGCCCGCCGTCACGCCGCCGTCGGGCGCATGGAGGCCAAGCGCCGCGACGTTCCAGCAGTCGTTCGGGCCGCGGGTCGTTACCACCGACTCGGCGACGCCACCCCAGCCGGCCGGCCACGCGTCGCTCACACCAGCACCCCGCGTTCGAGCGCGACGTACAGCGCCGCACAGGTGATGTCGGCGGTCGTTCCGGGGTTGATGCCCCGCTCCACGAACTCGTCGGCGAGGGCTTCGGGATCTATCTCGCCATCGAGACACGCCTGCGCGCGGGCCGTCGCCTCGCGGGCCGCGTCCGCCCCGGCGGTCGTCCGGACGAACCCGTCCGGCTCCTCGGCGAGTAGTCGGAGGAACGCCTGCGCGGCCCGGTCCGGCACCGGCCCCTCGTCGTCGCGTATCCGAGCGGCCTCGCGAAACGTCCGCGGGAAGCCGCTCGTCCACTCCGCGGCGTTGCCGTCGTCCTCCGAGCGGGCCATCACGTCGTACAGCGTCAGGCCGCGCGCCTCCACCGCGGGCACGGCGTCCGCACCCCGGCGCGCGTCCAGTTCGGCCATCCCCTCTGGCGGGTCGTCGACGGCCACGTCGACGTGCTCGAACGCCCGGTAGAACCCCGTCGCGTCCGCGATCGTCGTCGTCTCGCACACCTCGCGGACGCCGTCACGCGTCAGCGACCCTGTCGCCGCCGCGCGGACGAGCGGCACGAGCAGGAGCAGACAGCCGAACTGCGTGTTGCCGCCGTCCTGTTCACTCATACCCGCGACCGCCCGCTCGAACGCCGCGCCGACCGGCGCGCCGTCGGCCGCGGCCGCCAGCCCGTCGCGTGCGCCGACAGCGCCGGCGAGGAAATGCTCGAAGCGGAGGTCGTCGTGGTCGCGGTGGCGGTCCACGTTGCCCGGCTTCGGCGTGCCCGCGACCTCCAGCAGGAGCGCCAACTCCGCGTTCTCGGCGTGGCTCCGCGTCACGCCGACACCTCCGCGTCCCGGAGCGCGCGCGCCACCCGCCGGAGCACGCGCGGGTCGTCCGAGGGGCGACCGACGCTCACCGCGTCCGCGCCGTAGTCGAGGTACTCGCGGACGGTCGCGCGGTTGCGAACCCCGTTGTTCGCGACGAGGAACAGGTCCGAGGTCGCGCGCACTTCGCCGACAACAGGTTCAGAATCCATCGCGTCGACGTGGAGACAGTCCGCGCCGGCGCGCTCCAGTTCCGGCGCGAGCGCCGCGAGGTCGACGCCCGACACCTCGGTCCGGGCCTTCACGCTCACGTCGGCACCCGCGTCGGTCGCCGCGGCGACGTACTCGCGGAGCCGGTCGGTGTCACGCAGCAGCGTCTCTCCGGCCCCGGCCGCGCACATCTCTTCCTGTCGGCAGTGGGCGTTGATCTCCAGTATCGCGTCGTGGCGGGCCGCGACGCGAGCGACCTCCCGGAGCGGGCCGACGCTCGTCGTCCGGACGTTGATCGCCGGCCGGAGCGGCGCGTCGGCGAGCGCGGCGAGTTGGTCGGCGACGAAGGTGACGGGGTCGTCGGGAAGAAACTCGTTCCGGTCACGAGCGACGAGCTCCCGGGCCGCACGGCGGGTCGGG
>PXSB01000026.1:7464-27736 GCA_003023185.1 Halobacteriales archaeon QS_9_67_17
CGGCCCGTCGCGGCCATCAGCTTCCCCGCCGGCCCGGAGAACACGCGGTCCTCGACGAACGGCGACACCGCGACGACCGGCGTGTCGGCGAGCGCCTCGCGAACGCCGTCCAGCGCGAGCATCGGCCCGAGCGACGTGACCGGATTCGACGGCCCGACGACGACGGGATCGGCGAGTGCGTCCAGCACCTCCGGCGTCGGCTCCGCCGTTGCCGCGCCGCGAAACTCCACGCGGTCGACGGCCGGGTCGCCGCCGCGTGCAACCCACCACTCCTGAAAGTGTTGTGGCCCGTCGGGCGCGTGGATGATGCTCGCTACCGGGTCGTCGCTCATCGGATAGATGGGTCGCTCGACGCCAAGCGCGTCTCGGAGCGCCGCCGTCGCCTCGGTGAGCGTCCGCCCCTCGTCGAGCAGGCCGGTCCGCGTGAGGTGGACTGCTCGGTCCCGGTCGCCGATGAGCATGAACTCCGCGACGCCGGAGAAGCGCCGCCAGCGGGCGATGTCCCGACCCTCGGTCTGTGCCTCGGCCGGGAGATACCGCGGGCCGTCGCCGAGACCGGCGGCGTCGGCGAACGCGTGCAGTTCCTCGTGCGTCTCCGTCGTGTCGTCGGCGATACCCCACCACGTCTCCGTGTCGAGTTCGCCGGCGTCGGCGAACAGCTGCGTGTCGAGGTCCGGACAGACGAGATGGCCGGCTATCTCAACGTCGTCGCCCGTGTTCACCACGACGGGCGTCTCGGCCGGCGGGAAGACGTCGCTCGCACCCTGAAGGAGCTTGGGCGTTCCCGTCCCCCCCGCGAGAAACGTAACCATACTATCGGGTACGCGGGCCGCGGCTTGTGGCTTTCGTCGCGAGGTCGGTGTCAGTCAAGAATGGCTCCGGAGAGTAGGATAACAACACAGTGTAGAAAGCCCCCGGGCGCTACGGTCGCGTGGCTCGCTGCGCTCCTCGCTCACTGCGTTCACTGTGGTGCTTGCATCGCCGTGCTTCCCGTAGCGCCCGGCCCCTTTCAGTCCCACCCAGTGCGGATTCTCGGCCGAGCGACGATTCGCGTATCTGAACACTGTCCGAAGATCAAACCCGAACGGCCAAGCGCCCGGTCGCCGAACGCGGAGGTATGAACGCGATCAAGGACTCCGTGCACGACTGGATCCCGCTCGATCCGGTCGCGGCGGACCTGCTGGACACGGCCGCGGTCCAGCGGCTCCGCCACATCAAACAGCTCTCGACGGTGCGACTCGTCTATCCCTCCGCCTCGCACACGCGCTTCGAGCACTCGCTGGGCGTCTACCACCTCGCGCGACAGGCGCTCGACTCGCTCGATATCGGCGAGAAGCGTGCCCGCACGGTCCGGGCGGCCGCGCTCCTCCACGACGTGGGCCACGGACCCTACGGCCACCAGACTGAGGAGGTGATCCGCCGCGAAGTCGGCACGGACCACGACGAACTCGGCGACCTGCTGTACGAAACCGAACTAGCCGGCGTGCTCGAAACCCACGACATCGACCCTGACCGCGTCGCCGCGCTCGTCCGCGGCGAGGGAGAACTCGGACAGGTCGTCGCCGGGGAACTCGACGTGGACCGGATGGATTATCTGGTGCGTGACGCCCACCACACGGGCGTCCCGTACGGGACTATCGACCACGGACGGCTGGTGCGTGACCTCCAGCTCCGAGACGGCCGGCTCGTGCTCGGAGAGGGGAACGTCCAGACGGCCGAGTCGCTGCTGCTCGCCCGGGCGCTGATGGACGGCATCGTCTACCGCCACCACGTCTCCCGCATCGCCGGCGCGATGCTGGAGCGAGCCTGCGAGCGCCTGCTGGACGCCGGCGTCTCCATCGACCGGTTCCGCCGGATGGCCGACCACGACCTGCTCGTCGCGCTCGGCGAGCACGTCCCCGAGTTGGGCGGGCGCATCGAGCGGCGCGACCTCTACAAGCGGGCGCTGTGGGTCGGCCTCGACGACGTGCCCGACGCTGTCACCGAACTCTCCCGAGAGGGAGAGCGACAGGCCGCACGCGAGATCGCGACCGCCGCGGGGGTGGACCGCGATCACGTCGTCGTCGACATCCCCGACCGCCCCCGGCTGAAGGAGTCGCGCACCCGCGTCGTCGTCAACGGCGTCGTCCAACGGCTGGAACAGGCGTCCGAACTCGTGGGTGCGCTCCGGGCGACCCGGCGGGCGCAGTGGCGACTCGGGGTGTACGCGCCGGCGGACGAACGGACGGCGGTTGAGGCGGCCGCACGCGACGTGCTCGGTCTGCCGTAGCGGGGTAGCAGGGTTGTCGGCGGCCGTGAGTCACTACTCGACGGCGCTCGCCGCGCGGATGATCGTCCGCTCGTCGAACGCCTCGCCGACCAACTGGAGACCGACCGGTCCCTCGGCCGTCTCGCCAGCGGGCACGGAGATGGCGGGGAGGTTGGCGAGGTTCACAGGCACGGTGTTGGCGTCGGCGAGATACATCCGGAGCGGGTCGTCGAGGCTCTCGCCGAGTTCGAACGGCGGCACGGGCATCGTCGGCGAGGCGACCACGTCGGCCGTCTCGAACGCCTCGGCGAAGTCCCGTCGAACCCACGCACGGGCGTCCTGTGCCTTGTCGTAGTACTTGTCGTGGTAGCCGGCCGACAGCGCGTAGGTGCCGAGCAGGATACGCCGCTTCACCTCCTCGCCGAACCCCTCGCGGACGGCGGCGAACGCATCGTTCCAGTTGTCCGCGTCCTCGTCGTCCGTCGCGGCCGCGGTCGGCCCGTACCGGACGCCGTCGAACCGGGCGAGATTGGACGAGGCCTCCCCCATCGCGATGACGTAGTACGCCTGGACGGCCGTCTCGACGGAGGGGAGCGACACTTCGACCGTCTCGGCACCCTGCGCGCGGAGATCGTCGAGCGCGGCCTTGAACTGCTCGACGACGGCCTCGTCGGCACCCTCGACGAGTTCCGTAGGTACGCCTATAGTCAGCCCGTCCACGTCACCGTCAGCGGCGCTCGCGTACGCCGTCTCCGCGCCGTGCTCGCGGGTCGTCGCGTCGCGCTCGTCGGGACCGGCGATGACCTCCAGCAGTTCGGCCGCTTCCTCGACGGTGGGCGCGATGGGACCGATCTGTTCGAGCGAGTTGGCGTACGCGACCAGCCCGTAGCGGGACACCAGCCCGTAGGTGGGCTTGATGCCAACGACGCCGCAGAAGGCGGCCGGACAGCGGACGGAGCCACCCGTATCGGAGCCGAGCGCGAGGTCGGCCTCGCCCGCGGCGACGGCGGCGGCCGACCCGCCCGACGAGCCACCGGGGACGCGGCCCGGTGCGGCGGGGTTGTCGGTGGGACCGAACGCCGAGGTCTCCGTCGTCGTCCCCATGCCGAACTCGTCCATGTTCGTCTTGCCGACGATCCGCGCGCCGGCGTCCTTCAGCCGCTCGACGACGGTGGCGTCGTATGGGGGGACGTAATCGGCGAGCATCGCCGACCCGCAGGTGGTGGGGACGCCGGCCGTCGAGATGTTGTCCTTCACCGCGACCGTCCGCCCGGAGAGCGGCCCCTCGCCGGTCGGGTCGATCTCCTCGCGGGTGATGAACGCGTCCGTATCGGGGCTCATGACACGTTCGGCCCCTTGAAGTAGCCGTCCTCCGTCTCGGGAGCGTTCGCCAGCGCCTCCTCCTGTGTCAGCCCCTCGCGGACCTCGTCGGGTCGGAACACGTTGTCCAGCTCCGTCGCCGCGTCGACTTCGGGCACCTCATCGAGCGCCTCGAAGTACGAGAGGATGTCGTCGAACTGCGCGGCGAAGCGTTCCGTCTCCGCCTCGTCGAGGTCGACACGCGCCAGCGAGGCGACGTGTTCGACCTCCTCGTGGTCGACCATACGGTTTGGTCAGTCGCAAGTGGACTAAGCGTTTCGAACCGTGAGAGCCACAAGTCGCGCGCGTATGGTGCCCCGTAATTTAAGTTACTCGGTCCCCTATGAATAGTTGAATCGACCCGGTTCTACTACCGCCGCCGTCCCCGGAACCCTAACATGTCAGACACGAACGTGAGACGCTTCCAGCGTGCCCGAGACGAAGAAGAACAGGAGGAAGACGAGCAGAGCGAGACGCTCGTCTGTCCCGAATGTAGCGGCTCGGTCGCGACCGACACCGAGCACGGCGAGACGGTGTGTGAAGACTGTGGCCTCGTCATCGAGGAAGGCGAGATCGACCGCGGGCCGGAGTGGCGTGCGTTCGACGCCGCGGAGAAAGACGAGAAGTCCCGCGTCGGCGCGCCGACGACGAACATGATGCACGACAAGGGGCTGTCGACCAACATCGGCTGGCAGGACAAGGACGCATACGGCAACCAGCTGTCCAATCGCCAGCGCCAGAAGATGCAGCGACTCCGCACCTGGAACGAGCGGTTCCGCACCCGCGACTCAAAGGAGCGCAACCTCAAACAGGCACTCGGCGAGATCGACCGCATGGCGAGTGCCCTCGGTCTCCCCGACAACGTCCGCGAGACGTCGAGTGTCATCTACCGGCGCGCGCTCGACGAGAACCTCCTGCCCGGCCGCTCCATCGAGGGCGTCGCGACCGCGAGCCTGTACGCCGCGGCGCGACAGGCCGGCACCCCGCGCTCGCTCGACGAGATCACGCAGGTGTCTCGCGTCGAGAAGGACGAGATCGCGCGCACCTACCGCTACGTCGTCCGCGAACTCGGGCTCGAAGTCGCCCCCGCCGATCCCGAGAGCTACGTCCCCCGGTTCGCCTCCGATCTGGACCTCTCCGACGAGGCCGAACGCCGCGCGCGGCAACTGCTCAAGAGCGCGAAGGAGCAGGGCATCCACTCCGGCAAGTCGCCGGTTGGGCTCGCGGCTGCCGCGGTGTACGCCGCCTCGCTTCTGACGAACGAGAAGGTCACCCAGTCGGACGTGAGCGAGGTCGCCAACATCTCCGAGGTCACCATCCGCAACCGCTACCACGAGCTGCTGGAGGCGGAAGACGGCATCACGACCTGACGCGGCTATCACTTTTTCAACTCGCAAGTCATAGGCTCGTCGTGGCCCGGAGCTACGAGTACGTCTGTCCGGAGTGTGGCAACGTCGTCGAGCGGGAGTACCGCGTCCCGTCGGTCGTCCGCGCCTGCGAGAACGACTGTGGCTTCGACCACTACGTTCGCACCGACCTGCTGGAGAAGGTCGAATCCGTGCCGGAGGCCGACCGGCCCGACGACTGGGACGACCTCGGCAACGAGGAGAAGGTGTACGTCGCACTGAAGAAAGGCGTCATCTCGTTGCCCGACCTGCAGTAGTCAGACATCGCGCCCGTAACCCTGTGACGAAGAGCGTTTGTAGCCCGGCCGAGAGCCGTGTGTATGGAGACGACCCGCCACTTCGTGGCGACGGTGTACGTCGTGCACGAGGGCGCGACGCTGCTGCACGAACACGACCGCCTCGGGATGTGGCTCCCGCCGGGCGGCCACATCGACCGCGACGAACTTCCCCACGAGGCCGCTGTCCGCGAGTGTTACGAGGAGACCGGACTGGACGCTTCACTCGTCGCGCCGGAGGGTGACGTGGAGAGCGAGGCGGCCCGCTCCATCCCACAGCCACAGCAGTTCCTGCTGGAGGATATCAACGTCCACGAAGGAGAGGTCGGCCACCAGCACGTCGACTTCGTCTTCTACGGTCGGGTCGATAGCCGAGCGGTCGCGCCGGCCGGCCGCGACGAGGCCGACCCGTCGGTGTGGGAGTGGTTCGACGCGGCCGACCTCAGGGCGCGTGCCGACGAACTTCCCGACGACGTGGTCGAAGTGGGATTGGACGCAATCGAGACAGTTTAGAAGGGCGCACGGAGCGCGCGGGCGATGCGCCGGCGGACGCCGCCGCCGAACTGTCGCAACGAGATGCGCCACGGCGTCCGCTTGCCGACGACAGAGGTTCGTCCCTCGCGGATCGCATCGAGCACCGCGTCGGCGGTCCGTTCGGCGGCGTCGATCTCGGTGACGGCCTGCCCGACCATCTCCGCGATGTGCGCGTCCGATCCCGCCGTCATCGGTAGGTTGCGCGCGGCGGCGAACCGCTCGGCCGTCCGGTTCGACCGGCCGGTGAACAGCCGCGAGTTGTACACCTCGATGGCGTCCGCGCTGGCGAGTGTCGCCTCGGAGATGTGCGGGGCGACGCCGTGGCGCGACCGCTGGAACGGGTGAGGGACGACCGCGATGCCGCCCTGTGCGTGGATGCGGTCGAGCGTCTCGACGAAGGAGAGCCCCGGCGGGACGAGTTCCTCGACCCCGAGCGCGAGCACGTGGCCGGCCTCGCTCGTCACCTCCATGCCGGGAATGCCGACGAGATCGTAATCGGCGGCCTGCTCGGCGGCGGCGAGGCTGGCGTCGATCTCGTCGTGGTCGGTGACGGCGAGCGCGTCCAACCCCACGGCCGCCGCCTGCCCGAGCAGCATATCCACCGGGTCACGCCCGTCGTACGAGAGCGACGAGTGACAGTGGAGCTCGGCCCGTAACACACCGGAGCGTCGGGTGCCGCCCAAAAAAGGGCCGTGGTACGGGCGGGCGATGTGGACGGACTCCGCGGGCGAGTTTGCGGCGGCATCCACCACGCGCCGACGCGTGCTGACCGTCGGGCCGTAACCACGGCCGTGCACATGTAGTAGAAATTGAAACTATGTACACATCGACGGGCACGCCGTGTACCTGTCGAGTGTGTCACTGCGTTCAATTTCTACTATAGAAAGGAACAATACGCTCGGAAGTGGGCATCCACGTGAATGGCGCTCAGCGACGCGGACGAGTCCCGCATCCGGGCGGAGTTGGACCGGGAGCTGACGGACACGGAGAGACATCTCTTCGAGAACCTCTGGAGCGAACACTGTGCGTACCGCTCGTCACGGCCGCTCCTCTCGCGGTTTTCGAGTGAGGGTGAGGACGTGGTCGTCGGACCGGGCGACGACGCCGCGGTCGTCGCGCTCGACGAGGAGACGTATCTGACGCTCGGCGTCGAGAGCCACAACCACCCGTCCTACGTCGACCCGTACGACGGGGCGGCGACCGGCGTCGGCGGCATCGTCCGCGACACGCTGTCGATGGGTGCCTACCCCATCGCGCTGGCCGACTCGCTGTACTTCGGTGACTTCGACCGCGAACACGCTCGGTATCTGTTCGAGGGCGTCGTGGAGGGGATCAGCCACTACGGCAACTGTATCGGCGTACCGACGGTGACAGGTAGCGTCGCCTTCCACGACGGCTACGAGGGCAATCCGCTCGTCAACGTCGCGTGTCTCGGCGTGACAAACGAGGACCGACTCGTCACCGCGGCGGCCAAGTCCGTCGGCAACAAGCTCGTGCTCGTCGGGAACGCGACGGGACGGGACGGGCTCGGCGGCGCGTCCTTCGCCAGCGAGGACTTGGGCGAGGACGCGGAGACCGAGGACCGACCCGCCGTGCAGGTGGGCGACCCGTACGCCGAGAAACTGCTCATCGAGGCGAACGAGCGCCTGATCGACGAGGATCTGGTCCGAGCCGCGCGCGACTTGGGCGCGGCAGGACTCGGCGGGGCGTCGGCGGAACTCGTTGCCAAAGGCGGCTATGGCGCACGCATCGAACTGACGAACGTCCACCAGCGCGAACCGAACATGAACGCGCTGGAGATCCTCCTCGCCGAGTCACAGGAGCGGATGTGTTACGAGGTGCGTCCCGAGGACGTGGACGCGGTTCGGGAGATAGCGGACCGCTTCGACCTCGGCTGTTCGGTCATCGGCGAGGTGATCGAGGGCAACTACGTCTGCACGTTCGACGGAGAGACGGTGGTCGACGCGCCGGCCGAGTATCTCGCCGACGGCGCACCGATGAACGACCTCGCGCACGTCGAGCCGACGCCACAGGAGCGGGACCTCCCCGACCCGGACCTCGACGCTGCCTTCGAGACGGTCGTCGGTCACCCGAACACGGCGTCGAAGCGGTGGGTGTACCGGCAGTACGACCACGAGGTCGGCAACCGGACAGCGAAGCGGCCCGGCGACGACGCGGCACTGCTCGCGGTCCACGAGGCGGAGCAGGGCGTGGCCTTCTCCGCCGGCGCGGACCCTAACTGGACCGACGCGGCCCCCTACGATGGCGCTCGGGCAGTCGCGCTGGAGAACGCGACGAATCTCGCGGCCGTCGGCGCGCGCCCCCTCGCGGCCGTCGACTGTCTCAACGGCGGAAACCCGGAGAAACCAGCGGTGTACGGCGGCTTCAGCGGCGTGGTCGACGGCCTCGCGGACATGTGCCGCGCGCTCGGCACGCCCGTCGTCGGCGGCAACGTCTCGCTGTACAACGACTCCGCGACCGGTCCGGTTGCGCCGACGCCGACGCTCGCCGTCGTCGGGTCGAAGGACGGGTACGACGCCCCCGGCACCGCGCTCGCGGGCGACGGAACGCTCCTGATCGTCGGCGAGCCTGCCGGCGCGCCGTCCACGACGTGAGCCACGGCGGTCTCGCGGCCACGCTCGCGGAGATGGTCACCGGCGACGTCGGCGCGGACGTGTCGCTCGACGGCGACGCCCGTCCTGACGAACTGCTCTTCTCCGAGCGGCCGGGGCGGACCGTCGTCGAGACGACCGACCCTGCAGCGGTCCGCGAGGCGGTCGGCGACGCCGCGCCAGTGACGGTGCTTGGGGAGTCGGACGCGAGTGGGCAACTGTCCCTGACGGCGGGCGAGACTGCCATCACGCGCGACGCTGACGACATCGCGACGCTCCGGTCAGTCATCGAACGCGAGTTGGCCTGATTACAGGGTGACGTGGTCGCCCCGGTCCGCCTCCCATGCGGCGTCGAGGAGATACCGGCCGGCCGCGGCGTCGAGGACGACGGTGCCGACGCTCTTCACCAGCACCACCTCGTCCGAGCGAACACGTGGGTCGTCCCCGCGCAGGACTGCCGAGAGCGGTGTCGGCTCGTCGTGGTCCGCAGCGAGGAGGTCACCGGTTTCGACGGCCTCTGCCGGCACGTCGGCGTAGAGGCGGTCGGCGCGTTCTACGACATTCGGGTGGAGTTCCTGCGTCTCGGCGGTGTACGCCCCGACTGCGACGACGAGCGTGCCGTCCGTCAGCACTTCGGGCGGGAAGGTCGGGTCCGTCGCCGTGGTCGCCGTGACGACCACGTCCGCGCCGTCGACTGCGACGCCGGGTGCGTTTACGGCTCGCGCGTCGATACCTCGCTCCTGCAAGTCGCGGGCACAGACCCGCCGCGAGTCGCTCGGGGAATAGATTCGAACGCTCGCCACGTCGACGGCGGCGTCGATGGCGCGGGTCTGCCAGCGCGCCTGTGCGCCCGCGCCGACGACCCCCAACGTGACCGGTTCGTCGGCGAGACACTCGACGGCGACCCCACCGATACAGCCGGTGCGGGCGTTCGTGATCCGCTCGCCCGCGAAGAGCGCCGCGGGTTCGCCGGTGCGAGCGTCCGTGAGCAGCACCTGCGCGTGGATGGTCGGACGGTCAGGCGGGTTCTCCGGGTGGACGCTCGCAAGCTTCGTCGCGTACGTCTCGTCGCCGTGGAGATACGCGGGCATCGTGAGTCCGGTCCCGAGCGACTCGTCGCCGTCGACGCCGGTGCCGACGGGGAAGTGTGGCCGCTCCGGTCGTTCGACTTCGCCGCGGCCCTGTCGCTGGAAGGCGTCGGCGACGACCGACAGGAGTTCCTCCAGTTCGAGCAGGACGGCGACGTCGCTGTCTGAACAGACGCGCATGCCGGAGCCACGCGACGGGAGATGTTGAATCTACGCGAGCAGCAGCGGCACGCCGAAGACGACGAGCAGGCCGACGAGCGCGACGACGGCACCGACGGCTACGTCCCGGTTCGTGTAGTCGGACTGTGGCGCGGTGGTCCGCTCGCTCTCGTCGTCAGGGTGGTCGTGGTCAGCGTGGTCGTCGTCGGTCATATTCTCCCGTTCGTGGCGTGGCACTTCGCCGTTGTGGTTCGACGCCGAAACCGTGAAACGGGGTGCCGGACTACGACGAGACAACAAATGACGCTCACGAAGCGGATCATCCCCTGTATCGACGTGGACATCGACGAGGACGGGGACGCGGCCGTCTTCACTGGGGTCAACTTCGAGGATCTGGAGTACACCGGCGACCCGGTGGAGATGGCGCGCAAGTACAACGAGGCGGGGGCCGACGAGTTCGTCTTTCTCGACATCACCGCCTCGGCGGAGGGCCGCGAGACGATGCTCGACACCGTGCGCTCCGTCGCGGACGAGGTGTTCATCCCGCTGACCGTCGGCGGCGGCATCCGCACTCGCGACGACATCAAGGAGACGCTCCGAGCCGGCGCGGACAAGGTGTCGATCAACTCCGGGGCCATCGCGAACCCGGAGTTGGTGAACGAGGGCGCGCGAGCGTTCGGCTCGCAGTGTATCGTCATCTCGGTCGACGCCCGCCGCCGCTACGACGAACAGGGGGAACACTACGTGGAGGTGGACGGCGAGTCCTGCTGGTTCGAGTGCACGATCAAGGGTGGCCGCGAGGGCACCGGTCTGGACGTGATCGAGTGGGCACACGAGGCAGAGGAACGGGGCGCGGGCGAGCTGTTCGTCAACAGCATCGACGCCGACGGGACGAAGGACGGCTACGACGTTCCGCTCACGTCGGCCGTCTGCGAGAGCGTCTCCACGCCCGTCATCGCCTCGTCGGGTTGTGGCGGTCCCGAAGACATGTACGAGGTGTTCACCGAGGCGGGGGCCGACGCCGGCCTCGCGGCCTCTATCTTCCACTTCGACGAGTTCGGCATCGACGAGACCAAGCGGTACTTGGACGAACGCGGTGTCCCCGTACGACTGTAGCTGAAACGCAGGCAGCTCCGGGCGCGAGTGAAGCGAGCGGCTGGCCGTTTTTGTTGCAGATTTTTGCGGGGAGCGGGTCGCGCGCTCGGGTGAAACTGGACGAAGCTGGATTTTCTCGGTCGAGCACAGCAGTATCGGACCAACTCGTCTGCCGTTAGTTTCACTTTCACTCCGGACTCGGCTCGCCTTTTTGTTAGCGAGCCATCTACTGTGCGTGTTCACAGCGCCACGCGGCGCGTGACGAGAGCACCGATGAAACGACCCGCTCTCCCACACGACTCGCGGTGTGAGACCCGCGTCACTCGCACCCCTCGTATCGCCCCGGCGTCACCGACAGTGACTGACTTCGGGAGGTGTCGCCGTGGCTGACGACGCGCCGAGTGCCGGCTGGCAGGGCGTCTACGCCGCGATGGCCGTCTCGACGGACCACGAGAGACGGTCACGGCTGGAACCCGAGCGCGCTCGGGATTCGACTGCGTTCGCCCGACGCCGGTGACCGACTCGATGCGGTTTCGACTGTCGACACGTCGCTCTGTCCGATTGCGACTCCGACGTTGACAACTGCGCGACGCGAGAAGAGAGAGTGGCGTCGGTCAGGCAGCCGCTTCGAACGCGCTGTGGAAGGCGTCGGACTGCTCCTGCACCTCGTCGGCGGCGACTTCGAGCGCGTCGAGCGGGGCGGTTCCCTCCTCCGTCTTGATAGAGAGGATCGGCTCCGTCTGGCCGCCGGACTGCTCGGGGTTCATGTCGTACGTCGCGGCGGCGACGCCGTCCGTCTCCAGCAGCGCGCTCTTCAGCACGTTCATAAAGGTGTGATCCTCGCCGGCGATCTCGATTTCGAGTTCCGTCTGCTCGTTCGTGATGACGCGTAAGTCCATATTCTGACACGGTGAGGGGCGCGCAAGTAGCTTACGAAGGAAGATACGACGGCTCACCGACTCCACTTATCGATTATTCTGTACCGATCAGTACAGGGAACTCAGCTACTGATAGCTGAGAGGAAACAAATGATCGGTTGAAATACCCCGATGACGACAGCGAAGAGGTGATTATAAGATATAATCAAACGATACCGCTATGGAATAAACGACTCTGTTGAAATCCTTGAAATATGACACACCAGTGAGATGCTAACCACGGTGGATTGGGTTTATACTGTTAGTTGATAATCTACTATTATGACTGAGGTAGTCCTGACAAAACAGAAGATTGCAGATGGCAAAACAGACAGACTCGTTGAGTGGATGAGCGAGGTTCGAGACCGCGAAGATGAGGTCGTTAAGACGTTTCAATCAGAGGGTATGCAAACTGAGGCAGCGTTTCTTGAACACGGCGACGATGGCGACTATCTTATCTACTTCATGGAAGCTGACGATCTTAACAAAGCTTATGAGTCGTTTAGTGAGTCCTCACATGAGATTGACAAGGAACACAAACGGGTCATGGATGAAGTTCTTGAGGACAGCGATGATTTAGGGGTAAAAAAGTACAAGCTTTTGTATCATATGGTAAATCCTAACAGATCTTAGAACTTGTACATGATAATGTATAATCTGCTCACATTTCGTTCGTACATCCACACAGAAGTTAATGATAAGAAGCCCTTTGTGGATCGCTCCATGACATCGTACAAGAGGATACTGTCTGTTGAGCGTGATGCCGCCTAAGCTACAACCACCACATCAGCGTGGGAGAGCATTTACGCCGGTAGGTGAATTCGGCCTCGTTGCTAACATCGCTAAACGGGGGCGGTGGAGTTAAGACGCGGGGAGCGTCAGGTGCGGCCGTATGAACGTCGATGACGTCTCCCGGGTCGCGGTGCTCGGCGCGGGGAACATGGGACACGGGATCACCGAGGTCGTGGCGCTCGCAGGCTACGACGTGACGATGCGCGACATCGAGCAGGAGCTCGTCGACGACGGCTACGGCTCCATCGAGTGGTCCGTCGAGAAGCTCGCGGAGAAGGACCGACTCGACGAGCCCCCCGAGGCGATACTCGACCGCATCGACACCGAGGTCGACCTCGAAGCCGCCGTCGGGGACGCCGACCTCGTCATCGAGGCCGCCCCGGAGAAGATGGAAATAAAGAAGGACATCTTCACCGATCTCGACGTTTACACGCCCGAGGAGGCGATCCTCGCGTCGAACACCTCCTCGCTGTCGATCACCGACATCGCGGCTGTGACCGACCGCCCCGAGCAGGTCGTCGGGATGCACTTCTTCAACCCGCCGGTGAAGATGGATCTGGTCGAGGTCATCTACGGCGACGAGACGAGCGACGAGACGGCGACGGCCACCCACGAGTTCGTCGAGGCCATCGACAAGACGCCCATCTACGTCCGAAAGGACGTGAACGGCTTCGTTGTCAACAGCGTGCTCGGGCCGTTCGGCGACGAGGCCGGCTGGATGGTGTCGGAGGGCGTCGCCACCATCGAGGCGGTCGACGCCGCGATGGTCCACCGGCGCGGCTACCCGATGGGCCCCTTCGAACTCGGTGACCTCACCGGCATCGACATCGGCTACCACGTGCGCAAGGAGGCTGGCAAGGACGTGCCGCCGGTCGTCGAAGCGCAGGTCGAAGCCGAGGAACTGGGTCGAAAGACCGGGAAGGGCTACTACGACTACGAGGACGGCGACGGTCCGACCTACGAGGCCGGACAGGGCGAGGGCGTCGACACCCTCCGCATTGAGTCGCGCATCGTCAACGAGGCCGCGAAGCTCATCGGCGACGACGTGGCCACCGCCGAGGCCATCGACACCGGGATGAAACTCGGCGCGGGCTTCCCCGAGGGACCGTGCCGACGGGCGGACAAGACCGGTCTCGACATGATCTTAGAAAAGCTCGAAATGCTGTACGAGGAGTACGACCACGAGCGGTACGAACCGTCCGACCACCTCCGTAAGCTGGTGGCGGCAGGCAACACCGGCGAGGACGCCGGACAGGGCTTCTACGACTACGGGAGCGACGGCGAGCGCCACTACTCGACCATCGAGTACGACCTGTCCGACGACGGCCTGCTCGCGGTCACGCTCGACCGCCCGGAGCGACTGAACGCGCTGAACGAGGATCTCATGGACGAGGTCGTCCACCTGCTCGACACGGTCGACACCGGCGAGGTGCGCGCGGTCACCTTCGAGGGAGCAGGCGACCGCGCCTTCTCTGCAGGGGCCGACATTACCGGCTTCTCCGGCATCGAACCCCACGAGAACGAGCCGACGGAGTTCTTCACGGCCGTCGACGAGTATCCGCGACCGACGCTGGCGAAGATCGACGGCTTCTGTCTCGGCGGCGGGCACGAACTCGCGCTCGCCTGTGACCTCCGCATCGCGACGGAGGACTCCGAGTTCGGCTTTCCGGAGATCGATCTGGGACTGCTGCCGGGTGGCGGCGGCACCCAGCGTGCGATCCGGATGCTGTCGGAGGCGCGCGCGAAGGAACTCGTCTTCCGCGGGAACCGGATCGACGCCGAGCGCGCCGAGTCGTGGGGACTGATCAACCGCGCCGTTCCCGAAGCGGAGTTCGAGGTGACGGTCGAGGCGTTCCTCGACGACCTCATCAGTGGGCCGCCGGTCGCGCTCCGGAAGGCCAAGCGCGTGATGAACCGCGGGCGCGATCAGGATCTGGACGCCGGCCTCGAAATGGAGGCGCAGGCGTTCGGCCATCTGCTCGGCACCGAGGACATGGAGGAGGGGACCGCGGCGTTCATGGAGGACCGCGAGCCCGAGTTCGAGGGGCGATGAGCGCGGACGCCGAGCGGCACGAGCGACTGGCGGCGGAACTGGAGCGCCACGACCTGCTCTCGTGGCTCGACGTGTCCGCCGTCGAGATGGAGCAGGGCCGCGTCGTCCTCGAACTACCGTTCGACGAGAAGTTCGCCAACGTCTCGTCCGGAACCGTCCACGGCGGGATCACCGCGACGGTCATCGACACCGCGGCCGGATTCGCGCTCCGAACCACGTTCGACTCGCCGACGGAGGCGATGTTGACGACGACGGACCTCAACACGCGGTTCGTCCGCCCTGCGACGGGTGACGTTCGTGTCGAGGCAGCGGTCGTCCGCGCCGGCACGACGATGGGCGTCACCGAGTGTGAGGCGACGACCGTCCACGACGGCGAGCGGAGGGTGGTCGCCACCGGCGGCGCGACCTACCGGCTGTTTCGAGACACCCAAAACGACCGACACCCGGCCGAGGAGACCACGGAGGGGTCCGCGTGAGCGACGACTCGTACTTCGAGACGGTCGAAGGGGGCGCGACTGACGAGACCGGTGGTCGCACCATCACCGAGGCGGACGTGGTCAACTTCGCCGGCGTCTCCGGTGACTTCAATCATCTTCACACGGACGACGTGCGGATGGCCGACTCGGAGTTCGGCGAGCGCATCGCACACGGGATGTTGGTGCTCTCGATTGCGACCGGGCTGCTGTGGCAGAACCGGCCGCCCGAGGAGCGAGCGGCGGTCGTCGCCTTCTACGGCATCGACGAACTCCGGTTCCGCGCCCCGGTGTTCATCGGCGACCGCATCCACGTCGAGACGGAGGTGCTGGAGACGAAGCGGAAACCCGACAGCGCGGGGACGGGGACCGTCCGCTACGGTCTGGAGGTCCTAAAACAGGACGGCACCGTCGCCATCGCCTGTGAGACGATCTCGCTGCTGGAGTGACTACTGGTAGGCGAGACTCATTATCCACTGACTGAACTTGTCGGAGTTGGCGTCGATCTCCTCGTCGCCGACGAACGGCGAGAGCATGTCGCCGGCCATCAGCATCGAGAAGTCGAGATCGGCGGGGTCGAGGATGGGTTCGATCAGGTAGGTGTTGTGGCCCTCGTAGACGGTGTCTTCGCGCTCGATGTACCCCTTCTCCTCCAGCGACTCGACGATGCGGCTCCCCTTCCGGGAACTCACGTCCAGTTCCTTCCAGAAGTCGCTCTGGTGGACGCCCCCCTCGCGGGTGATGAGTTCGAGCCCGCGCTCCTCGTCGTCGGTAAGGTCTTCGGTCATACCCATCCCTGAACGGGTGGCGCGGTTAAATCCTGCCGTCCGTTACAGCGCGTCCAGCCATTCAAACGCCGTCTCACAGGGGGGGCCGTCGGCGAACGCCCACGCTCGCTCGTCGCCGAGACGGACGAGCGACGCGGACTTCGTGCCGAACCCGTCGCCGTGGACGCAGACGCCGTAGTCGTGGTCGCCGAGCAGTTCCCCCGCGGCGTCGAGCCACGCCGCGGCGGTGTCCACCGAGACGCCGAGCAGCGTGTCGAGTAGGCGGCGCTCGTTCGCCGCGTGCCGGCGGCCCCGCTCGGGTCGGTGGCCGGGAACGAAGAACGATTCCGTCCGCTGGCGCTCGCTCGCGTCGTCCGGGCCGGCTCGCTCCCCGCACCAGCCGGTGTTTCCGAGGACGTACACGCCGGGCGCGAGGTCGGTCACGGAGAACGTCTCGTCGTGTTCGACCACGAGTAAGGTGTTCCCGAGGTCCCGAAGTTCTTCGAGGGTGTTCAACAGGCGGTCGTTGTCGCGCTGGTGGAGGCCGATAGAGGGTTCGTCCAGCACGTAGAGGACGCCGACCAGCTCGTCGTCGCGGGGCGTGAACACCTGCGGATCATCGCCGCGCACGGCCGGGCCGGACGCGGGGCGAGCGTGCGACTCGTCGCGGTTCGCCGCGACGGCGAGATACTCGTCGAACCGCTGCCACGCGAAGGTGAGGGTACACACGCGTCACCGTAGCGGGTCGGCCGACAAAACGGTGGCTACGCGCCGTCGAACAGGCCTCGAATCGCCTCTCGGTCGACGGTGCCGGAAGCGGTTCGGGGCAGGTCGTCGACCACGCGCCACGTGCGAGGAATCTTGAAGCCGGCGAGTCGCTCGCGAGCGAACGACTCGACGCTGTCAACGTCGCCCACGTCGAGGGGTCCAGTCACGACCGCGGCCACCCGCTCGCCGTACCGGTCGTCTGGGACTCCGAGCACGAACGCGTCGGTCACGTCCGGATGGTCACGCAGAACGCCCACCACCTCGCCGGGATCGACGTTCTCGCCGCCGGTGACGATGCGGTCGTCCAGTCGGTTGAGCACCCACACGCGCCCGTCCTCGTCGCGGTAGCCGGCGTCGCCGGTGTGGAAGCCGTGTGGACCGAACGCCGCCTCGGTGGCCTCGGGATCGTCGTAGTAGCCCGGCGTCACCGTCGCGCCGCTAACGACGATCTCGCCGGGCTCACCGGCGGGGGCCTCGTCGCCGTCGTCGGTCAGGATCGACACCTCGCTGAAGACGAGCGGTGTGCCGACGCTGCCCAGCGCCCGCTCTGTGTCGGCCGGGCGCGCGGTGGCTATCTGGGAGGCCGTCTCGGTCATCCCGTAGCTCGGGTAGACGGCCACGCCGGCTTCGTGTGCGCGGTCGACGAGCGCGTCCGGCGTCGCCGCGCCGCCGACGAGGGCGAACCGGAGGTCCGGAAGGACGCTGTCGTCCGCGTCGAGTAGATTCCGGAGCATCGTCGGCACCAGCGAGACGCCGGTCGCGTCGTGTGCGTCCATCTCCCGCAACGCTCGCTCCGGGTCGAAACTCCCCGGCGTCGCGACGACGACTACGGTGCCGTACAGCACCGACCGGTAGACGGGAGCGAGCCCGCCCATGTGGTACATGGGGAGGGTGCAGTACCACCGGTCGGACGGGAGCACGCCCAGCCGCCACGAGGAGGCGGCGGCGCTGGCCGCGAGATTCCCCGTCGTGAGTCGGACGAGCTTCGGGCCGCCAGTCGTCCCGGAGGTGGCCATCACCACCCGTGTCTGGTCGCGCGTCCACGAGGCGGGTTCGAACGGCGCTGGGTCGACGCTGACGAGATCACGAGCGTTCGCGTTCGGCGTGTCGAGCGAGGCGACCGGGCCGTCGAACATTTCGGTCGCCGCCTCGGTCGACGACTCGCAGACGAGCAGATCCACGTCCGCGCGGTCGGCTATCGTCGCCACCTCGTCGGCCGTGAGCCGCGCGTTTATTGGGACGAGAACCGCACCGACCCGGGCCACGGCGTGGACGAGTTCGACAAACGCTGGCCGGGTTCGGGCGAGGACGGCGAGATGGTCGCCGGCGTTGAGGCCGAGCGCGGAGAGCCGCCCCGCGAGCGTCGCGACGCGGTCGTCGAGCGTCGCGTAGCTGACAGTCTCACCGGACCGCGCGTCGATCATCGCGGTCCGGGTCGGCGTCGCGTCAGCCCGGAGAGTCAGCCAGTCACGCATAGTCGGCTGGTGAGGTCGCCGCGGTGTTTCCTGCTCGCTGTGGGATCTGCGCCCGACCGGCTTCGACCGGTGCAGGGTCGGGCTGGAAGTCGGCGGCCAGCAGCTCCCCGGTCGCGAGACCACAGGGCGACACGTCGGGGATAGCGGCGGCGACATGGACCGCTGCCGCGCGCGCCACTGCGCCGTCGATGGTCGTCGTCACGACCGGATCGATGCCAGCACCGCGGGCGACGACGGCTGTCTCCAGCGCGATGTCGGGCCCGCCCATCGCCATCGGCTTCAGGATCAGCGTGTCGGCGGCTTCGGCCTCCAGCACGGCGTCGAGGCCGTGTTCGTAGATCCCCTCGTCGAGGGCGATACCGACGCCCGCTCCGCAGAGCGTCGCGTGACCGGCGAGGTCGTCGGCCGGAAGCGGCTGCTCGATGTACGAGACGTCGTGGTCGGCAACTGCATCGACGGCGCGGCTCGCCGTCTCGCGGTCCCACGTGCCGTTCGCGTCGAGGCGAAGCTCCGCGTCGGGGGCCGCCTCGCGTGCAGCGTGCACCCGTTCGAGGTCGGCGCCGAGCGAGCGGGCACCGAGTTTCAGTTTCACGCTCTCGAATCCCTCCGAAACGGCCGCACTGACGCGGTCGGCAGTCGTCGACGCGTCAGCGTCGCCGACAGTCGCGTTGACCGGGACGGAGTCGACGCGCGTCTCACGACCGAGATACTGGTACAGCGGAACGTCCTCGGCGCGGGCTTCCGCGTCGAGGAGGGCGAGAACCGCGCCGTGGCGCGCGGCCGGTGGAAGGCCGGCAATCTCGTCTGGATCGGCTTCGCGGAGCGCGCGCCGGCACTCGTCGACCGACTCCGTCCACCCCGGAAGCGGACAGGCTTCACCGAGTCCGGCAGTCGGCTCGTCCACCGAGACGAGGAACCCCTCTCGTTCGGTGATTTCGCTTGCCGCAGTCGTGAGTGGCTCCGCGAGTGGGAGCGAGAAGTATTCGCTGTTCATGCGACGGAGAGCCCCGTGGCGAACAGGAGGCTGTGAGCGAACAGCAGCTTGCCGGTCGTTTCGAGCGCGGGGTTGAGCGCCGCGCCGGTCGTCTCTGTCAACACCGTCCGCGAAAGCGACACCGCGAGCGGGAGCGTCACGAGCGGAAGGAGGACAGCGAGGCCGTACCCCGTCGCGGCGAAGACGACAGGGACGACGTATGCCATTCCGAGCAAGAGTAGGAACTCAGCTCGCGATTCGGCGTAGCCGAGGATGACGGCGAGCGTCCGCTTGCCGGCTGCCGCGTCCGTCTCCCTGTCGCGGATGTTGTTCACCACGAGGATGCAGGTCGAGAGACCGGCGGCTGGCAGTGCCGCGACGACGACGGCGAGCGGGACGAGTTCGGCGGGCGCGGACAGCGCGGGAACCCCGGGGACGGCGACGGCCGCCTGCACGTAGTACGTACCGGTGACCGCGACGAGACCGAAGTAGACGAAGACGAACAGGTCACCGAGGCCCTGGTAGCCGTACGGGGCCGGCCCGCCGGTGTAGGCGATACCAGCGGCGACTGACGTGAGCCCGACCACGACGATGGCGGGGCCGCCGATCCAGACGAGATACGTCCCGAGCAGTATCGCGAGCGCGAAGGTGGCGTACATCGCGCGTTTTACCTGCGCCGGCTCGATCAGCCCGCCGGCGGTGACGCGCGTGAACCCCTCTCTGTCGTCGGTGTCGGCACCGCGAACGGCGTCGTAGTAGTCGTTCGCGAAGTTGGTGCCGACCTGCAGCAGGAGCGCGCCGACGAGCGCAGCAAGCGCGGGCAGGGGTGCGAACTCCCCCCGTCCGATGGCGACTCCCGTCCCGACCACGACGGGAGCCGCGCCGGCCGGGAGCGTCTGCGGGCGCGCGGCCATCACCCACGCCTCCCGCTTCGAGACGTTCGCGTTCTCGCTCATTGTCCCAGTTTGACGGGCGCGTGACTAAGCGGCTGTGGTTGGCGAACAGACGGCCCGCGGCATCCGCGACGAGTGGGCCGTACTCCCGTCTTGACCCGCCGCGGCTGGCGTCACGTCACAGGACGGGTGGCCGCGTTTCGGTACTTGAACCTTCGCCAGCCAGTCGAGGTAGTGATCGAGGGTGATTCGGTTAGAGGAGTTAGCAACAGGGTGTAGAAAGCCCCCGGACGCTACGGTCGCGCGCCTCGCTGCGGTCCGCCCGCTCGCTTCGCTCGCGGTGCGGTCCTTGCATCGTCGTGCTTCCCGTAGCGACCACCGGGAG
>PXSB01000027.1 GCA_003023185.1 Halobacteriales archaeon QS_9_67_17
CGCTACTTCAGCCCGAGGTCGTTGCTCATGGAGTTGCCGGGCCGAGGGACACCCTTCGCCGTGTACGTCTCGCCGGTGACGAACGAGGCCGCCGGCGACCCGAGGAACACCGCGAGGTCGGCTATCTCCTCGGGGTAGCCGATGCGGCGGTACGTCTCCCCGCGCTCGGGGATGTCGGACTCGTCGATGCCGAGCGTCTCCGCGACGCCGGGCGTCTGGATGAGCCCCGGCGCGATGCAGTTGACCCGGACGCCGTCATCGGCCCACTCGGTCGCCAGCGTCTCCGACAGCCGGATGATACCCGCCTTCGCCGCGCCGTAGTGGCTCTCTCCGGGTGCGGCGTGCTGGCCGTTGACCGACGCCATGTTGATGATGACGCCGCCGTCGCCGCCTTCGGACGTTCGCAGATACTCGCCGGCGACCTGCGAGCAGCGGTAGGTGCCGCCGAGATTCAGGTCCGTGACGGCCTCCCAGCCCCCCTCCGAGATGTCCTCGAAGTCCGCGATGAACTCGCCGCCTGCGTTGTTGACGACGATGTCGAGACCGCCCAACTCGTCGGCGGCGGCCGCGAAGAACGCCGCTACGTCCTCGCGCTCGCGCACGTCGCACTCGGTCGCGAACGCGCGACCCGACACGTCGGCCTCGTTGATATCGTCGGCGACGGGCCCGACGCGGTCCATCGACCGCGAGCAGATCGCCACGTCCGCGCCCGCGGCGGCGAACGTCTCCGCGATGGCCTGTCCGATACCCTGCGATGCGCCCGTGACGAGGACGTTTGCGCCCTCGACGGCGAACTCCGGAGCTTGCACACCGAAGTCCGTCTGCCGTGGGGACTTCGCTCTGTCGCTCCCGACAGGGTTGGAACGTCCGATGTCTAACGCAGTAGTGTTCAGCTAAGAGTGACTCTGTGGAGTATAACAACGACGAAGTGTAGAAAGCCCCCGGTCGCTCGACCGTCCGCGGCTCGCTGTGCGCCTCGCTCACTTCGTTCGCTACGGTGCTTTCGTCGCCGGGGCCGGGTCGACCGACCGGCCCCTTTCAGTCCCACCCATTGTGGTTGTGCAGTCGAGCGGCGACCCGGTCATCTGAATACCACCGCCGACGCCGTCTAAACCCTTATGAACTCCCACACCGACCCGCCACTGTGCGACGCATCCGCTTTCACGACGGCGACGACGTTCGCCTCGGTGAGTTGGTCGACGGCGAGATTCACGCGTTCCCGAACGACGGGAGCCGCATCGCCGGTGAGGAGACGCTCGACCCGACCGTGGTCGACGTGCTCCCGCCCTGCGAGCCGTCGAAGATCGTCTGCGTCGGGCTCAACTACGCCGACCACGCGGCCGAGCGCAACTCCGAGATCCCCGACCGCCCGCTGCTGTTCCTGAAGCCCCCGAACACCGTCGCGGCCCACGGCGACGACCTCACCCTGCCGACCAGCAAGGAGCGCATCGACCACGAGGCCGAACTCGGCGTCGTCATCGGCGAGCCCGCCTCCGAGGTCGACGCGGACGACGCCATGGACCACGTCGCGGGGTTCACCTGCGTCAACGACGTGTCGAACCGCGACGACCAGGACGTGGAGCAGAACTGGGTTCGCGGGAAGGCGTTCGACGACAGCGCGCCCATCGGCCCGGTGCTGGCGACGCCCGACGAGGTGCCCGCGGACGCCAGCGTCACCTGTCGGGTGAACGGCGAGACGACGCAGGACTCGACCCGCGACCAGTTCATCTTCGATGTTCCCGAACTCGTCGCGGAGATAACGACGTACGTCACCTTGGAGCCCGGCGACGTGATCTCGACCGGGACACCGGCCGGCGTCGGCCCGCTGTCGGACGGCGACGAGGTAGAGATCGAAGTCGAAGGCGTCGGCACGCTCCGCAACACCGTCACCATCCCGTAATCCAGCGGCGGCACCGCCCCGTCGTCCGGCTACGTCAGTCGGCAAAATGATTTTGCCGGCGGCGGTCGCATCGACCGTCGTGAACGCCCGCACGAGCGACCTACTCGCGTACGCCCTCCTCGCCGGGTCCGCGGCGCTCGGACTGTTGGTGTGGCCGGCGCTCCCCGAGACCGTGGCGATACACTTCGGACTCAGCGGCGACCCCGATACCTTCGTCTCGAAGCCGGTCGGGGTCGTGCTCACCCCGGCTATCGGTGTCCTCGCCGTGCTCGCCGTTCGATACGCCCCCGAGCGGCTCGGTGGGCACACGGGTTCGCCGGCCTCCGAGAACACGACGGTTCTGTTCGTCGCCGCGGTCATCGCCTACGTGCAGGCGTTCGTCTACGTCTGGAATCTCGGCTACCAGCTTGACCCGAAGGTCGTTACTGTGCCCGTCCTGACCGCGGCAGGGCTGCTCGTCGTGTACGCGTACCGACGAGACGCGACGGCGACCTGACTGGATCAAGGGAACGTGTTCGCGTTCGACTGTGCCATACGGGTAATATTCAGCTAAGAGTGACTCCGGAGAGTAAGCGGACAACGAGGTGTAGAAAGCCCCCGGACGCTACGGTCGCGCGGCTCGCTGCGGTCCGCCCGCTCGCTTCGCTCGCGGTGCGGTCTCCTCGCGCGGCGATACCGCGCGAGCGGCCCGAGGGAGCTTCGCTCCCTCGTTGCTTACATCGCCGGGCTTCCCGTAGCGCCCACCGGGAGAGCAACACTCTCCCGAGCAATCGGCGGCTTCGCCGCCGATGACGGCCCCTTTCAGTCCCGCCCCGCACGATTCTCGGCCGGGCGACGATCCGCTTAGCTGAACACCGTCGCCGTCCAAGTGACAACCCATAATGGCCGGCTTCACCTATCTGAGGGTATGGAACTGACGCGACGCGACGCGCTGGCGGCGCTCTCGGGAACGGGGATCGCTCTCGGGAGCGGTGTCGCGGCGCTGTCGCGCGAATCCGTCGACGCGAACGAGGCCGGTCCATCGCTTGACCACACGCTGGCGACACTGACGGCCGCCGCCGAGGTCGTGTATCCGAACGAGGTGGAGGGCATCGAGGCGTTCGTCGAGTCGTACTCGCTCGGTCGGGTCGAGGGCCGCGAAGGGTATCTCGCGGGACTTCGCGACGCCGTCGCGGGCCTCGACGAGACGGCACTCTCGTGGGAAGACGCACGGTTCGCTGCTCTCGCGGCCGACCGCCGTGATACGGTGCTCCGGCAGTTGGGCGTCCACACCGCCGACGAGGACCCAGACGGCACCCTCGCCGAGCGGATTCGCTACTACGTCGTGAACGAACTGCTGTACGCGCTGTACGCCTCGCCGACGGGTGGCGAACTGGTCGGCATCGAGAACCCGCAGGGCCACCCCGGCGGGGTAGCGAGCTACCAGCGAGGCCCGCGATGACGGACGTGTGCGTCGTCGGGGCCGGGCCGGCGGGTGCGCTGGTCGCCGACAGGCTCGCCGCCGACGGCCACGACGTGACGATACTGGAGGCGGGCCCGCGCTTCGACGAGACGCCCGACACCGAGCGGATGGAGCGGTCGATCCGCCCCGGTCACGCGCCCACCGAGGTGTGGGACATGGGCGGCCCACGGGACGCCTACTCGGCGTCCGGCCCGGACTTCTACCCGCTGAACGTCGCCCGCGTGAAGGGCGTCGGCGGCACGACGAACCACTGGCAGGGAATGGTGTACCGCCTCCACGAGGCCGACCTGTCGGGCGAGAACAACGCCCCGGCGTGGCCCCTCTCATACGACGACCTGCGTCCCTACTATATTGAGGCCGAGCGCGCCTTCGGCGTCGCCGGAGCCTCGGACAACCCGTACGCGCCGCCCCGCGAGGAGCCGCATCCACTGCCCGCGTTTCCACCCTCACACTCGGATTCGCTGTTCGCGGACGCCTGTGAATCGGTGGGGGTGACGACCCACGCCGCGCCGAACGCCCGCAACTCCGAGCCGTACGACGACCGGGCCGCCTGCGTCGGCTACGGCACCTGCAAGCCCGTGTGTGCCTCCGGCGCGAAGTACAGCGCCAACCACACCGTCCGGCAGGCCGAGGCGAAGGGCGTCGACCTCGTCACGCAGGCTCCGGTCCAGCGGTTCGAAACCGACGCCGCCGGTGAGCGCGTGACGCGTGCCGTCTACGTTCACGACGGCGCGGAACGGACCATCGAAGCAGAGCAGTTCGTCCTCGCGGCCGGCGGCGTCGAGATCCCACGGCTCCTCCTGCTGTCTGCCAGCGACGCCCACCCGGACGGCCTCGCCAACAGCTCAGGCCTCGTCGGTCGCTACTTCCACGACCACCTGTTCGCGGGGATGGGCGGCACGCTCGACGAACCCACCCGACAGAACCACGTCGGATTCATCACGACCGAGAGCCACCAGTTTTACGACGATCCCGGCGCGGGCACCGGCGAGATTCCGACGCGCGACGGTGACCTCGCGCCGTTCAAACTGGAGTTCCTCAACTACGCCGGTCCCTCGCCGGTGGCGATGGCGCTGCGCGAGGACACGTGGGGCGATGAACTCCGGGACCGACTCGCGGACGCCTACGGCACGCACATTGCGATGGGCGGGCTCGTCGGCCAGCCACCGCTCGCGCGCAACCGGATCACGCTCGACGAGTCGCGCACGGACAACCACGGCAACCCCGTCCCGGACGTCGTGTGGGAGGTCGACGAGAAGACCCGGCGGACAATCGAGCGGGCAAACGAGATCCAGTGCGCGATACTGGAAGCGCTCGGCGTCGACATCGAGTGGACGGCCGGACCGGAAGACACGGGACCGGCGTACCATCACATGGGAACGACGCGGATGAGCCGCGACCCAGACGCGGGCGTCGTCCGGCCCGACTGCCGGACCCACGACGTGGGGAATCTCTGGGTCGCCTCGTCGTCGGTGTTCCCCAACGGCGGCGCGCTCAATCCGACGCTCACCATCGGCGCGCTGGCGTTGCTGTGTGCGGACGGCGTGGACGCGAGCTTGTGAGAACGTGACACGGGTGAGCCAGACTTTTTACTGCGAACCGGGAATCACGAATCAAGTCCGATGACCAGTCCCGTCTACTGACCGACGCTCACCCGCGCGTCGGTCACGTCCGCACCGTTTTCGACCGACGGGACTACGATCATGTCAGGAGCAGTCATCGGCAAGCGAGTAGAACAGGGAGACGCAGACACGACGGAAATAACAGCGCTCGCGAGCGCGGCCGGCTACGAGGTCGTCGCGGCGGTGACGGCGACGGCCCCACGCGACGCGACGTTCAACCTGCCGTCAGGGACCGCCGCCGCTCTCGCCGATGCGGTCGAGAGCCACGACGCGACGACGGCCATCGTCGACAACGAACTCACCCCTGGACAGGCGCACAACCTCTCGGAGCGGCTCCCGGCGGGTGTAGCGGTCTACGACCGACGACGCCTCGTCTTGGAGGTGTTCGAACGGGGTGTCGGGACCGAAGCCGCCCGGTTGCAGGTGAAGCTCGCCCGCCTGCGCTACGAGCTGCCTCGCCTGCGAGCCGACATCAGGCGTGACGAAGCGACCGAGGTCACGAGACACGATGAGGAAGGAAAGCCGATTGAGGATCACAAGCGGCGCATCGACGAGACGCGCCGGAAACTGCAACGCGTCGAGGACCCGACGCCGAAGCGGATGGAACAGCGACGCGCGGCGGGATTCGACACGGTCGCGCTCGTGGGCTACACCAACGCGGGGAAGACGACGTTGTTGCGCCGGCTCGCGGACGACCTCTCGCTCGACGCCGACGGCCACTCGGACGAGGGCGGCGAGCCGAACGTCGCGGATCGGCTATTCGAGACGCTCGGGACGACAACGAGACGGGCGAGCATCGCCGGCAGGCGAGTGCTCCTCACCGACACCGTCGGCTTCGTCTCCGACCTTCCCCACGAGTTCGTCGCCTCCTTCGAATCAACGATGGCGAGTGCCCGCCACGCCGACGTGGTCCTGCTGGTCGTCGATGCGACCGACGACACGGCCGAAATCGAGCGCAAGGTCGCGGTCGCACGCGAGCAACTCGCGGACGTAGAGGGGACGGTCGTCCCTGTTCTAAACAAGACTGACCGCGCGACTGAGGAGGAACTCGCCGCTGCACGCGAACCATTCGAATCGGAGCCCGTCGTGGCAAGCGCGACGGCAGGGGACCTTGCCGCGTTGCGCGAGCGGCTCGTCGCCGAACTTCCCACCGAGGAGGCGACGCTGTCGGTTCCGAACTCCGATGTCGCGATGCAACTCGTCTCGTGGTGTTACGATCATGCCGAGGTGCGGGACGTAGACTACGCGGAGGCAGTCGAGATCCGGCTGAGAGGGAAGCCGTCGGTCATCGCGGAGGCGGAGCGGCGAGAGAGCGATATCGGCAGTCAGTCCAATCGTTCGTAACTCTCGGCGTAGGTTCGCCAATTCGATTCGAGTCGTTCGACGGCTTCCCACAGCGACAGGTCGACGGGCTCTTTCGGTTCGTCCCGTCGGTAGAGCTTGTCGAAGTGCGTGTATCCGTGCGCCATGTCGATGCGTGCGACGGCGATACTCGACTCGGTTTCGGAGTCGTTGTAATGAACAGTCACCGCGAACTCCTCCGGGTTGTTCGTTGATGGTCGGGCGCGAACCGACAGGAGGTATGGGCGACCGAATTTCTCTCCGAGCATGCTCGCGGGTCGTACCTCCCCGCTCGCCGTTCCGAGCCGCGAGCGGCTCGTGCTATTCAAACGTCGTCTCCGCCATCACACGACGGGTTCGACGAAGACGTGCTCGTGCTTGAGTCGTGGCCGCTTGCGACTCCCCTCAGCCTCGTATTCGACGATACCGTACTCAAACAGGAGATCGAGGTCGCGGTGGACGGCACTCACGTCACGGTTGAGCGCTCCCGCAAGTGCCGAGATGGAGTCGACCCGTGTTTCGCGAAGTGTATCGAGTAGTCGTTGCGCTCCTCCGTGAGCACGCGAGCGGCCGAGTCGCGGTCCAACAGCAGGAAGTCGTCGTAACCTGAGGCTGCGAGCTGTCGTGCGAACTCGGAGCGGCGGCGGGTTTCGACTGCCACACTTTACTTTTGATATATAATGTTAAAGCTGTTTTACAACCTCAAAACGGAAGCGAAGGTGCGGCAAGGAGGCCCGCATCCACCAACAACAGCACCGCGAGGACGGCCGCGCCACGGAAGAACGGTCGCGCGTTCCGCGCCGGCTCGCGGAGCTTGCCGGCGTCCAGTCCGTCACGGAGCTTCGAGCCGGCCACCTCCACCAGCCCGGTCATGGCGACCCACATCACGAGCATGCCGAGCACGAGATGGCCCCGACCGGTGCCCGTGAGCGTCTCGACGGTGTAGAGCGTGCCGGCCTGATGGCCGCCGGTGAGCAGGAGCACGCCCGCCGAGGCGCGCGTGAGCGTCGAGAGGCCGCCGGTCACCCGAGAGAACGCCTCGTTGCCGATGTCGCCCGCGACAGCGGCGGGGTTGACGAACAGCGCGACGTAGAGCACGCCGCCTGTCAGCGCCGCGGCGAACAGCATATGGAGTACGTACGAGATCGTCAATCCGATCCCCATCTGGAGGGAGACGAAGGTAGGGTCCATATCCGCGAGTCACCCGCCTGTCTCGTGAATCTACCGCTCTGGGGAGAGCGAGGCGACCGCACGCCAGGCGGCCCGCGGCGTGTAAGCAGCCTTAAGACTGGCCCGCCGCTTTTCCCGAACATGCAACCACGGGACCTGTCCGCGCACGTCCCCTATGAGGCCGGGCGCGGCATCGAGGAGACCGCCCGCGAGTTGGGCGTCGCCCCCGAGGAGTTGACCAAGCTCTCCTCGAACGAGAGCGCGTGGGGACCGTCGCCGAAGGCCGTGGTCGCCATCCGCGAGGCGGCCACGTCGGTCCACGCCTACCCGAAGGCGTCCCACACCGACCTGACCGCGAAGCTCGCCGACCAGTTCGACGTGGCCGACGAGCAGGTATGGCTCGCCAACGGCGGCGACGGCGCCCTCGATTATCTGGCGCGTGCGCTGTTGGCACCCGGCGAAGCAGTGCTCGTCTCCGATCCCGGCTTCGCCTACTACGCGATGTCCGCCCGGTTCCACCACGGCGAGGTAGCCAGCTATCCGCTCTACAAGTCGGACGGCTTCACACAGCGCGCGGACAACGTCCTCGAACACTACCATGGGGAGCGGGTCGTCTACGTCACGTCGCCGCACAACCCGACCGGTACCGAGATGCCGCTGTCCGAGGTGGCGGCGCTGGCCGACGGCACCGACGAGGAGACCCTCGTCGTCGTCGACGAGGCGTACGCCGAGTTCTCCGAGTCGCCGTCCGCGGTCGAGTTGGTCCGGGAGCGCGACGACGTGGCCGTCCTCGCCTCGGAACCCGCCTGTCGGGCCGGGATCGCCGCGCTCGACGACGAAGAGCACATCAGAAAGACGGTCGAGGGCTCCCGCGAGGCGCGCGAGTACATGTACGACAACCTCGACTGTCGCACCTTCGAGTCGCACGGCAACTTCGTGCTCGCGGAGGTGGGCGACGGCACGCGCGTCTTCGAGGCGGCCAAACGCGAGGGCGTCATCGTCCGCGACACCACCTCCTTCGGCCTGCCAGAGTGCGTCCGGATCACCTGTGGCACCTCGGCGATGACCGAACGCGCCGTCGACGTGCTCAACGAAGTCGTATGAGAGTCGCCGTCACCGGCACCCCCGGCACGGGCAAGACGACCGCTGTCGGGCGGACCGACACGGACCTCGACGTGATCCACCTCAACGACGTCATCGAGCGCGAGGGGTTCGACGCCGGTACCGACGACGAGCGTGGCTCCGTCGTCGCGGACGTGGACGCGCTCGACGCGTGGCTCGACGGCCGCGACGACGTGCTCGTTGAGTCACATCTCGCCCACCACTTCCCGGCCGACCGCGTGGTCGTCCTGCGCTGTCACCCGGAGACGCTGGAACAACGACTGGCCGAACGGGGCGAGTCACGGGCCAAGGCACAGGAGAACGCGGAGGCAGAGGCGCTCGACGTGGTGCTCTCCGAGGCGGTGGCCGAACACGACGAGTCGGTGTACGAAATCGACACGACCGACCGCGACCCCGACGCGGTAGCTCGTGACATCGAGGCAGTCGTCGCCGGCGAGCGCGACCCCAGCGCCGGCACCGTCGACTTCATCGACTACCTATGACGCTCGACCAGTACCGCGAGGCGGCCGACCGCGCGCTCCGCCCGGCCGTCAACGCCGCCGTCGCGGTCGGACTGACGCCGAACGGTATCTCAGTTGCCGCCCTCGGGACGGCCGTTGCCGCCGGCGTCGCCTACTGGTTCGCGGACTCCGGCTCGCTGCTGTATCTCGCGGGGGCGGTTCTCGTGTTCCTCAACGGCGTCCTTGACGTGCTCGACGGGATGGTCGCGCGTCGCACCGGCACCGACTCCGCGGCTGGCGACCTGCTGGATCACGTGCTCGACCGCTACGCGGATATCGTGATCATCGTCGGTCTCGCGGGTGGCACCGGCCGGTTCGCCCTCGGCCTCGCGGCCGTGACGGGCGTGTTGATGACTTCGTATCTCGGCACGCAGGCGCAGGCCGTCGGCCTGAACCGGGTGTACGGCGGACTGGTCGGCCGCGCCGACCGACTGGCCATCGTCGGCCTCGTGACCGGCGTGGCCGCGTTCGCCACGCCGTCGGTCGTGAGCCTCTCGCTCGTCGGCCTCCTGCTCGTCTTCTTCGCCGTCGTCGGACACCTGACCGCGATCCAGCGGTTCTACCACTCGACGGTCGCGCTGAACGAGGCGTGATCGGTCGACGACGCGCCCGCTCACAGACGACGGTTTTTACCCGCGGACGACGAAGGCGAGCATAATGAGTGGGTCATCGCGGTGGTCGGCGTGAGTTCGATCAAGGACTCCGTCCACGACCACATCACCGTCGAGGGGGTCGCCGAGGCGCTGCTCGACACGCCGGCGGTCCAGCGGCTCCGCCGCATCTCACAGCTCGGCACCGCGGAGCTCGTGTATCCGAGCGCGAATCACACCCGGTTCGAGCACTCGCTCGGCGTCTACCACCTCGCGAGCGAGGCGCTCTTCCACCTCGGCATCGAGGGGCGACAGGCCGAACGGGTCCGGGCGGCCGCGCTGCTGCACGACATCGGCCACACGCCCTTCTCACACAACACTGAGCAGGTGTTGGAGCGGCACACCGGGAAGTCGCACGACGACGTGCACGACCTCGTCCGCGGCGGCGAGGTGGAGCGCGTCCTCGTGGCCCACGACCTCGACCCGGATCAGGTCGCGGACCTCATCGCCGGCGAGGGGGAACTCGGCCAACTCGTCTCCGGGGAACTCGACGTGGACCGGATGGATTATCTGGTACGTGACGCCCACCACACCGGCGTCCCGTACGGCACTATCGACCACGGGCGACTGATCCGCGAACTGCGGTTTGTCGGCGGAAATCTGGTGCTCGCGGAGGGGAACGTCCAGACCGCCGAGTCGCTGCTGCTCGCCCGCGCGCTGATGAATCCGACCGTTTACTCACACCACGTCGCGCGCATCTCGAAGGCGATGCTCCGGCGCGCGACCGACACGCTGGTCGGCGCGGCGGTGTCGCCCGCGGAGTTCCGTCGCTGGGACGACCACGACCTGTTGGTCGCGCTCCGAAACGACGATACGACGGCCGAGTACGCCCGCCGACTCGACGACCGCGACCTGTTCAAGCGCGCCGTGTGGGCCGAACACACCGACGTCCCCGAGTCGCTCATCGAGGCCGACCACGAGACGATCAGCGAGCACGAACGCGCCATCGCCGACCGGGCCGGCGTGGCGGAGAGCGAGGTCATCTTGGACGTGCCGCCCGAACCGTCGATGAAGGAGTCGAGCACGCGCGTCGTCGTCAACGGCGAGGTGCGGCGGCTCGCCTCGCAGTCGACGCTCGTGGACGCGCTCCGGACGGCCCAACACGAGCAGTGGCGACTCGGCGTCTACGCCCCCGACGGCGACGCGAACGCCGTCGGCACCGCCGCCGAGGACGAACTCGGCCTCGACCTGGACGCGCTCGTCGTCGACGTGCGGAAAGGCATCCACCAGACGCTCGACGAGTACGGGGCCTAACCGTGCACCAGAGACTCGACGGGCAACCGTTAAGCCGGCGCGCGTGCCACACGTTCACATGTACGACCGGATACTCGTCCCGACGGACGGGTCGCCGGGGATGGGACGGGTGGTGTCACACGCGGCCGAACTGGCCGGCGTGCACGACGCGACGCTGGAGTTCGTCTACGTCGTCAACTCCGGGGCCGTCGCCAACCTCCCGATGGAGTCCTCGTGGGAGGGGGTCGCCGAGATGCTCCGGGACGAGGGGGAGAACGCGCTGACAGCGGCCGTTCAGGAGGCCGACTCCGAGCACTCCGGACTCGACCTCGAACGGACGATGCTCGAAGGCAGTCCCGCGAGCGAGGTGGTCCGCTACGCCTCGCGAGAGGCCATCGACCTCGTTTGCATGGGCACCCACGGTCGTGGCGGGATCAACCGACTACTGCTCGGGAGCGTCGCGGAACGGGTCGTCCGCGCGAGCGAGGTGCCGGTCCTCACCGTGCGGGTCGGCGACTGACCGGGCTCAGCGCGGCCGGAGATGTTCGCAGTCGCCGGCGCTCACCCGAACCGTTTCGTCGCCGGTGTCGACGAGGAGCGCGCCGGGAAACTCGATGTCGGTCGCGGTGCCCTCAACGGTACCGCGCGGCGTCTCGACGCGCACCTCGCGGCCGAGCGTGAGCGCGCGGTCGCGCCACGCCGACAGCACGGTGTCGAGGTCGGCCGTCAGCTCGACGAACCGGTCGATGACCCGCGCGAGGAAGTCGCGTCGCGTCACCGGCGCGGCCTCGGCGGCGAGACTCGTCGCGCCGGCCGGGAGTGTCGCGGCGTCGACGTTCGCGTTCACCCCGATGCCAACGACGACCCACGAGACGCGGTCGGCCTCGCCCTCCATCTCCGTCAGGACGCCAGCGAGCTTCGCCCCGTCGGTCGGTGGGTCGCGGTCGCCGGTGGTCGGGCCGTCGGCCGCCTCGGCCGTCGGCTCGGGAACGAGCACGTCGTTGGGCCACTTGATACCTGCATCGACGCCGGCCGCCTGCGCGGCGTCCGCGACGGCCACCGCCGCGGCGAGCGTGTACGCTGGCGTCGCCGACGGCGGCACGTCCGGCCGGACGACCAGCGAGGCGTAGACGCCGCCCGCGGGCGAGGACCACTCGCGGTCCAGACGGCCTCGGCCCCCGGTCTGTCGCCCGGCGACGACGGCGAGTCGGTCGACACCCTCGGCGGCGCGGTCACGCGCGGTCGCGTTCGTCGACGCCAGTTCGTCGTGAAACGACACGTCGAAGTCGGCGTCGAGTTCATACTCGATTGCGGCTTCACCGTACTCCGGGACGGAAACGAGGTCGTAGCCGTCGGTCGTATCGGCGATGTCGAAGCCCGCGTCGCGGAGCGCCTCGACGTGGTTCCACACGGCCGCCCGCGAGATATCCAGCTCCTCGGCCAGCGCGGGGCCGGCGGTCGGTCCCGTCTCCAGCGCCGCGAGGACGCGACGACGCGTCTCCTGCATACCTCCGCTGGGACGCGGCGGCCCTTCAGCGTTCGCTCACCCCGCCGGCCGAACGAAGACGCCGCCGAAGACGGCCATCACGAGGCCGGCCGGGATACCGGCCGCGACGCCCACCCGCGGGTAACCGATGGCGACGCCCAGTAGCGCGGCGACGAGAAACGCGGCTGTGAAGAAGGTTCCCGCCCTGACAGCCCCCGAATCGAGGAACGACACAGGTGAGTCACCGGGCGGCAACGACAAAGCGTCGGCGGTTCCGGAGGCGTTGCTATCGCGGGTGAGCGCGGGAGAAACCCGACCGATCAGGCGTCGCCGGTCTTCGACTGCCACTCGTAGTCGCGGCGCTTCGCCGACTTGCCGAATCCGCAGGACGAGCAGACCTTCTTCCGCGAGTGGTAGGACTTCTCGCCGCAGCGTCGGCACTTGACGTGCGTCGTCTTGTTCTTCTTGCCCTGCGTGGGGGTTCCGGCTCCGGTCATGGTTGGATCGAAACCACGTTGTCGCCGCGGATAATCGTTGTGTTCTCCCCCTCCAGTACGAGGTTCATGTGCTGGTCGTAGCCGTCGAGCGTCCCCGTGACGGTGTCACCGCCCTTCAGCGTCACCGTCACGCTCTCGTCGAGGGTCGCTTCGAGTACGTCCAGCGGTCGGTCGACCATACACACACTCCACGGAGGCCCGATATTAAATACACCGAGACGGAGCCGGCGTTTCGCCGATCAGATGTCGACGGCGAACGGCGCGAACCCCTCCGCCCGGGCGGCAAAGGTGCCCATCAGCTCCCCGACCGCGTCGAGATCAGCGGTGTCGATCACCTCGACCGGCGTGTGCATGTAGCGGTTCGGGATGGAGACGTTCAGCGCGGCGACGCCCGACCGCGCAGTATAGAAGCTTTCGGCGTCGGTGCCGGTGTCGCTTCCCGCCGCCGACAGTTGGACCGACACGTCCGCCTCGTCGGCGACAGTCCGGACGGCGTCGACGACGACGGGGGGATTCGCCGCGCCCCGGCCGACGACCGGCCCCTCGCCCAGTTCGATGCCGGAGCCCTCGTCGGGCGATCCGGGCGTGTCCGTCGCGTGGGTCACGTCCGCCGCGAGAACTACGTCCGGGTCGAGGTCGTAGCCGACCATCTCCGCGCCGTTGCGACCGACCTCTTCCTGTACGGTCGAGACGGCGAACACCGTCGCGTCGGCGTCGCGCTCGACCGCCCGGCGGAACCCCTCAGCGGCCGTCCAGACGCCCGTTCGGTTGTCCATCCCGCGGGCCGCGACGAGCGACCCGTCGAGGTCGGTGACCGACGTGTCGAAAGTGATCGGGTCACCGATTTCGACCCGCTCCGTCGCCGCCTCGGCGTCCTCAGCGCCGATGTCGACGTGCATCTCGTCGATGTCGCTCGCCCCGCTGTCCCCATCGCGGCCGCGCAGGTGGATCGCCGTCTGTCCGACGACGCCCGAGACAGGGCCGTCGCGGCCGTGGACGGTGACGTACTGGCCTCGGGTGACCGTCTTGTCCGCACCGCCGACCCGCGTGAGTTTCAGGAAGCCGTCCTCGGTCACGTCTCGGACCATCAGCCCGATCTCGTCGCCGTGGCCCGCCAGTACGACCGAGAGGTCCACATCTGGATCGCCCTCGTGGACCGCGACCGCGTTGCCGTACGCGTCGGTTCGGACCTCGTCGGCGTGCGGTTCGAGGTAGTCGACGAACACCCGCTGGCCGGCGGCTTCGAAGCCGCTCGGGGTGGCCGTCGCGAGCAGGTCATCGAGGAAGTCGCGTCGCGTCTCGTCCATACGCTCGTATTGATCCGTCACTGCATGAACTCCTCGGTTGGCGATACACCGACGCCACACACGGGAGCGTGACGGGCGCGGCCCTGCCCGATGCCCCGAACGGATAAGAGAGGCCCGGGCGAGAACCCACACATGGTCGACGTGACGCTCCTCGAACTCGACGTGGATGACGTACAGTTCTCGACCGGTGGCTCAACTGACGACGCGGATTCGGACGCGGACGCCGACGAGCGCCCAGCGAGCGACGAGACGGGCCGCTCGTGGGTCGCCGCCGCAGTCGGACTGCTGTTCTTCGTGCTCCTCGCGGCGCTGGTCAAGCGACGAGTCGGTGGCGACGAGGCGTGACGCGCCATTCAGCACCGGCAGGCAACTCTTTGTATTTGTGCGTGTAAACACAACGTATGGGAACCAAGACGATCGGACTCAGAGATGACGTGTACGAGCGTCTGAAAGCCCGGAAACGGGACGATGAGAGTTTCACCAACCTCGTGAACCGCCTCTTGGACGAGGAACAGGCCGATTGGCGCGAGGGGTTCGGGACGCTCGACGTAGCGGAGGCCGAAGAACTCGAACGAGCGGTCGAAGCAACGTCTTAACAGAGAACACGGACGACTTCGAGTCCCTCGGTGACGTGTCTGTGGAAACGTACTGATAACTGTCTCCGAAACCGAACGAGAAAGAGGCGTTACCTACTGTAATTCTCGAACCTCCATCCTCCGACTCCCTCCAGCTACAACTCGGCGACGACGCCGCGGAGGTACTCGATTTCGTCCTCGTTGACGCCGTGGCCCATCCCCTCGTAGATGCGTTCCTCCACGTCCGCATCGAGCGAGTCGAAGACGTCGCGGGTGTCGTGGACGCGCTCTTCGGGGATGTGCGGGTCGACGTCAGAGCAGCCGAGGAAGACGGGCGTCCCACCGAGGTCACCGTCGTACTCGCCGAGCGTTTCGCCGATGAGGCCGCCCGACAGCACCCCGATGCCACCGTAGCGCGCGGGGTGGGTCGCCGCGTACTCGCTGGTGAGACAGGCCCCCTGTGAGAAGCCCATGAGGAGGATGTTCTCGTGCGGGATACCAGCCTCGACGAACCCTTCGACGAGTCGGTCGATGGCCGCCAATCCGTCCGTGCGGCCGGGCTCGTTCCGCTCGACGGGCGCGAGAAAGGAGTTCGGATACCACGTGTTGTTCGTCGCCTGCGGCGCGGCGTAGGCGATATCGTCGCGAGAGAATTCTTGCTGCATAGCGAGGATAGACCGCGCCGTCGCGCCGCGGCCATGCGTCATCACGACGGCGGCGTTCGCGTCTTCGGGTGCCGCCCCGGCCCGAGCGGGGTCGTTCTCGTGCGTCATCGTGCCACCTTCGGCGCACCGAGTTCGGGCAGCGCCGCCTCGATTCGCTCGCGGTCGTCTGCAAGCCACGGCGGCAGTTGCAGGCTGTCGCCGAGTTCGTCCACGTCCTCGTCGGCCGTGAAGCCCGGTCCGTCGGTCGCGAACTCGAACAGCACGCCGCCCTGCTCGCGGAAGTAGATTGAGCGGAAATACTGTCGGTCCTTCCGGGGCGTCACGCGGTAGCCGCGCTCGGAGAGCGCCTCGCGCCACGCGGTCTGCGCCTCGTCGTCGGGAACCCGGAACGCGACGTGGTGGACCGTGCCGATGCCGGAGCGCCCTCGCTCGTCAACCGCGTGGAGATCGACGACCGTCGCCGCGTCGCCGTCGGCCTCGAGTCGCGTGTACGCGCCCGAACTCGCGGTTTCCTCGTAGCCCATGACTTCGAGGAGATCGGCCGTGGCCGCCGTCTCGGCGAGCGCGAGCGTCACGCCGTGGAAGCCACGGATGGCGAACTCCGCGGGCACGTCGCTGTCGTCCCATGGTTCGATGCTCATGTCTCGATCTGTCGCGACCAGTTCGTAGCGGAGGCCGTCGGGATCACGGAACGGCAGCACGCGCTCGGTCCGTGCCGTCGCGTCGAACCGCTCGGTC
>PXSB01000028.1 GCA_003023185.1 Halobacteriales archaeon QS_9_67_17
GTCAGGTCGTCGGCCGGGCTGTCGACGAAACACGCCGACAGCTGCTGGAGCTCGTCGCCGGCGTTCATCAGCGTCGGCGAGTTCGGAACGAAGGAGAGCCGCTCCATCAGCTCTTGGAACTCCGCCTGCTTCGCTTCGACGTGGTCGCGTACCCCGTCAGGGAGTTCCGGCACGACCGTCTCGTAGGCGAACTTGTTGACGTTGTGCACCGACAGCTCGGTCTCGACATCAGAGTCGGCGTCGGTGCCAGCCCCGAATACCTCGCTCGCGAGTTCGTCGCGGCGCGGGTGGTCGGGCTTGAGCTGGTCGGGGGTGACCGTCACCTCGACGTCCTGCTTTTCGGCCTCGAAGACGGCCTCGGCGAGCGCGATGTTCTCGGCGACCCGCTCGAAGAGGTCCTCCTGTGATTCGACGAGTTCGCCGTCGTGGTCCTTGCGGAGATACCGCGCGGGCAGGATGTTGTGGTATGCGTTCGCGGTGAGTCGGTCTTCGATGGTCTCACCGTCGGTGCGTTTGATCGGCAGGGAGAGTTCGTCCGCGGACAGATTTGCTCCGGACATCACTCTGCCCTCCCACCGGCGTGAACGCCGGAAACGGTGGTGTTCGTGTGGAGATAGTTCATGGTGATTCGTAGCGACGCGTGCTTCTCTGGCGGGCCAAATAACCCTTGGCACTGCGGGCAGTTATGGGCGATCCTATCCGACACTGTACGCACTGCGTGAATGGAACGACTGGCACTCACGCGGATTCGGCCGGTACGTTGATAGGTGAATCCGGGAGTAATATAAGCCTGAGTAGACCGCAGTGAAAGTGGAAACTTCGAGGTGAAACGTTGGTTTCATCTTGCGATTCGCCACTGGAAGCGAAGGGGCCTTCGAGACGGGCGTCGCCACAGGGTATGCTCCGACATGCGGAGCCTTCAGCGACCGAATCACTCGACGCTCGGCCCACGCGCTTAAATCGCCGGCCTGTCAGAGGCGAGTATGAACGCACTCGCTGTCCCAGTGCAGATGATCCCGGAGTTTGGCGTTCCCGGCATTCTCAGCACGCTGATACTGATCGTCGTCGTCATCCTCGTCGCGCGGGTCGTGTTGAGCATCGCGCTGAAGGTGGCTGTCGTCGCCGCTCTCGTCGCCGGCGTGCTGTGGTTCTTCGGTCTGCTCCGGCTAATTCCCTTCTTATAACGTCGCGAGGAAGTTGTCGATCACGTCGTGGCCGACGCCGGTGAGCACCGACTCCGGGTGGAACTGCACCGCCTCGATGGGGTACGAGTCGTGGCGAATCCCCATCACGAGTTCATCGTCGTCCGCGGTCGGCTGGTCGGCGGTGACCTCCGTCGTCGCGGTCACGTCGAACCCGTCGGGCACCTCAGTCGCGATCAGCGAGTGGTAGCGCCCGGCCTGAAACCCCTGTTCGAGCCCGGCGAAGACCCCGTGACCGTCGTGATCGACCGGGAACGCCTTACCGTGGACTGGCCGCGGCGCGCGACCGACGGTGCCGCCGTATTCGTGCACCGCGGCTTCGAGACCGAGACAGACGCCGAGCGTCGGCACGTCGGGCGACACCTCGCGGAGCACGTCGGTCGTGAGGCCCACGTCGCGGTCGTTCTTCGGGTGGCCCGGGCCGGGAGAGATGACGATGCCGTCCGGGTCCGCGGCGCGCACGTCCCCGAGCGACGCGGTGTTCTTCAGCACGTCCACCTCGACGCCGTGCTGGCTGACGTACTCGACCAGATTGTAGGTGAACGAGTCGTAGTTGTCGACGACGAGGACGCTCATGGCTCTACCTCTGTCACAAGCTCGATGGCCTCCAGTGCCGCCAACACGCCGCTCATCTTGTCTTCCGTCTCCTCGTACTCGCTCGCGGGGTCGGAGTCGGCGACGATGCCCGCGCCCGCCTGCACGGTGATCCGCTGGTCGTCCGCTCGCTCGTCGACCGTCGCCGTCCGGATGACGATGGCGAAGTCGGCGTCGCCGGTCCACGAGTAGTAGCCGACGCCACCGCCGTAGAGTCCGCGCGGCTCGGGTTCGAGGTCGTCGATGATCTCCATCGCGCGGATCTTCGGCGCGCCCGAGAGGGTGCCGGCGGGGAACGACGCCCGCGTCGCGTCGAACGCGTCCGCGTCGGCCGCGAGCCGCCCGGTCACCGTCGACTCGATGTGCTGGACGTGGGAGTACTTCAGCACGTTCATGAACTCCTCGACGCGGACGCTGCCGGCCTCGCTGACGCGGCGCACGTCGTTGCGCGCGAGGTCGACCAGCATCGTGTGTTCGGCCCGCTCCTTCCCGTCGGCGAGCATCTCGCCGGCGAGACGCCGGTCCTCGACGGGCGAGGAGCCGCGGGGACAGGTACCGGCGATAGGGTTGGCCATCACCTCGCGGCCGCGCACGGAGACGAGGGTTTCCGGGGACGCGCCGACGACCGTCCGGTCGCCGTAGCCGAGCAAATACATATACGGCGAGGGGTTCACCTCGCGGAGCGCGCGATAGAAGCTCAGCGGGTCGACCTCGCCGCGCAGTTCGCACGTCCGCGACAGCACGCCCTGATAGATGTCGCCGTCGAGGACGTGCTCCTTCGCGCGCTCGACGGCGGCCTCGTACGATTGGCGTGACCCCGCCGTTTCCGACTCGCGCCGGAAGCCACCGGACTCCAGTTCCTCGGCGGTCGCCAGCAGTCGCTCGACGCGTTCGATCTCCGCGCAGAGGTCGTCGTACACCTCGTCGGGGTCGTCGCCCTCGCGCACGACGGGCGTGAAGACGAGCGACAGCGCCTCGGACTCGTCGTCGAAGACGAGCGTCCGCGTGGTGAGCACGAACTGTGCGTCGGGGAACTCGGAGTCCGGCCGTTCGACGCCCACCTCCTCCAGCCAGAGGTCGTACACGGCGTCGTACGCGAGGAAGCCGACCAGTCCACCGTCGAGATGCTGGCGACCCGTCTCGGTGAAGCCGCGGCGTGGATACGCCGGCAGTGCAGCCCGCAGCGAGTCGACGCAGTCACCGCCCGCCGTGGGGTCGACCAGCCCCGCGTACCGCTCGTCGAAGACCTCGACGTCCGACCCCTCGGGACCGATGGTCACGGCCGCGGCGGGGTCGTAGCCGACGAAGGAGAAGCGGGCGTGACGACCCGTCTCCTCGGCGGAGAAGGCCCCGTCGGGGTCCGAGGAGGGTGTCTTCCCGGCGGATTCGAGCAGGAACGCGTACTCTGCGCGGTCGGCGTCGGTCGTCCGGCCCGTGAGCGCGGCGTAGGCGGCCAGCGGTTCGGCGTCGACGCACAACTCCGCGGCCGCGCGAACGACACAGGGGCCGTCTTCAGCCAGCTCGCGGAACATCTCCCGGTCGGTGTCGAGCGTCGCGCTCATGCTTCCCTCGCGCGCTCGACGAACGCGCGAACCGCGTCGTGGTCCTTCACGCCGCCCTCACGCTCGACGCCGGAGGCAGTGTCGACGGCGTACGGGTCGACGGTCGCGACCGCCTCCGCGACGTTGTCGGGCGTGAGCCCGCCCGCGAGAATGACCGGCCGGTCGAGGTCGGCCGTCACCTCCCGGGTCCGTTCCCAGTCGTGCGTCTCGCCGGTGCCACCGCCGCCGTCTTCGCGGGGCGTGTCGACCAGCAGCGCGTGGCCCACGTTGCCGTACTCGGCCACTTCGTCCGGCGACACCGCCGGGACGACGGCCCCGTGGAAGTCGGTGATGACGACCGAAAGATCCGCCGGCGGGAGGCCGTACGTCTGGATCGCGTCGGCACCGATCAGTTCGGCGAGCATCACCGCGTCGGCCGCGGCGTCGGGCATCGTCACCAGCACGCTGGTCACGAACGGCGGGACTGACGCGATGAGCTGTTCCGCCTTCGCGGGGGTGATCTCCCGTGGCGTGTCCACGTCCACGTCGACGATGAAGCCGAGCGCGTCCACGCCAGCGGCGACGGCCGCCTGTACGTCCTCTTCGCGGGTCAGCCCACACACTTTCGCGCGAGCCATCTACGCTTCCGCCTCTTCGCCCGCGAGCGTGGCGAGTGTTTCGGCGGCCGCGCCCGACTCGATGGCCTCGCGGGCGCGTTCGACACTCGCTTCGAGGCTGTCCGCCTCGCCGGCGACGTACACCGCCGCGCCCGCGTTCGCAAGGATCACGTCTCGCTTCGGCCCATCGAGATCGCCGGTGACGATGCCCCGCAGGTCGGCCGCATTCTCCGCGGGCGTTCCGCCCTCGATGGCCTCGATTGGTGCCGAATCGAGGTCCAGATCCGCCGGCGTGATGGTGTACTCCTCGATCTCGCCGTCGTCGAGTTCGGCCACGACCGTCTCGTCGTGGAGCGCGATCTCGTCTAAACCGGACCCGTGGACGACGAGCGCGCGGTCGACGCCGAGCCGCGAGAGCGCCCGCGCGAGCATCGGCACGAGGTCGGGGTCGTAGACACCGACGACCTGTGCGTCCGCGTCCGCCGGGCTCGTGAGCGGCCCGAGCACGTTGAATATCGTCCGCATGCCCAGTTCGCGGCGCGGCCCGATGACCGCCTTCATCGCGGGATGGAACGCCGGCGCGTGCATGTAGCCGATGCCGTCTGACTCGATGCGCGCCTCGACGGCCCCCGGGGACGTGTCGAGGTCGACGCCGACCTCCTCCAGCACGTCGGAACTCCCCGACGAGGAGGAGACGGAGTAGTTACCGTGTTTCGCGACTGGCACGCCCGCGCCCGCGGCGACCATCGTCGCCGTCGTGGAGACGTTGATCGTGTCGTAGTCGTCGCCGCCCGTCCCGCAGGTGTCGACCAGCGGCCGCCGGTCCGGGTCGATGGTGCGTGCGGCCTCGCGCATCCCCTCCGCGAAGCCGGCTATCTCGGCTTCCGTCTCGCCTTTCGCGCGCAGCGCCGTCAACAGCGCGCCGATCTGTGCCTCCGTCGCCTCCTCGAACACGAGGCGTGCGGCCTCGCGCGCCTCGTCCTGTGTGAGATCCTCGCCGTCTGTCGCTCGTTGAATGTACGATTGCATTGATATCCACTGATGTACGCTACTGCGTTACGATGCACAAATCTGTCCATCGATATAAGCGTATCGGGCGCGTGTGGGTTATTGTTCAGCTAAGAGCGACTTCGAAGCGTAGGAGAGCAACGAGATGTTGAAAGCCCCCGGTCGCTACGGTCGCGCGCCTCGCTGCGGTCCGCCCGCTCGCGGTGCTCGCGGTGCGGTCCTTACGTCGCCGTGCTTCCCGTAGCGTCCGGCCCCTTTCAGTCCCACCCATTGCGGTTTCTCGGCCGAGTGACGAGCCGTCTATTCGATACTCCCGTGTGCAGTGGAGTCAGGGTGTGCGGCTAGCAGGTGCGGTCCCTATATCGAAGCCTCTCGCCTCAGCGTTTCGAGTCGCGGACGGCGTCCGGTCGTTGCTCGGCTCGTCGCTCGCCCGGTGCCCGATTCGAAACCTTCAATTGTACCACCGGGCTACCCGACGTTGGACGCAAGCGAGGGTTCGTGGTCTAGGTCGGTTATGACACCTCCTTGACATGGAGGAGATCGGCAGTTCAAATCTGCCCGAACCCATAAAAATTTTTACATTAGCTTTGACAGCTACTACCCGTCGGGGTGGCACCCTCGACAGACTGCCCTAAGATTTCGAAGCGCATGGGCATCTGAAGCCGGTACGTCATGCTCAACAAACCGACGGAGGGGAATAATGTGGTGTACGTCGAGTCCTCGCCCGGTTCGTTCCCGGTGTTCGTCTTGGCTGACTCCGCAAGTCGTGCATTTGTAATCGTCCCTGCGAAGTGCTCGCCGCCGCTGCTGATGCCAAGTGCCACGGTAGTATTGGTGTGTACCTTCGTAAAGGTCGTCACCCCAGCACCCGGGGGAACAGTACTCCGTGTTCAGGGATGCCCTCCTCGTGAACTGAGTCGCACAGGCCGGACACGTGATCTCCACTTGCCGCTTGGTCGGTTCATGAGAACACGCATTAGAGCAGTATCTCCCGTCACGCACGGAAGGATAGTATCGAAAACTCTCACCGCAGGTTTCGCATGTACCAGTTCGAAACGCTGACCCAGAACGAATCTCGTGTCTCCCGATCCAGTATGAAACGGTCGAAGCTGCGACGTTGCACTCCTCAGCGAGAGATGCCACCAACCGACCCTCCTTGTGTACCTGTTCTGTGAGCCATTCAGAATCTTGGTACTTTAGGGTTCGCTCGATTTCGTGCCGGTTGAGCCAGCGGCTTATAGTTGTGGAGCCGACATCGCACATCTCTGCAATCGACTCAGCTGATTGTCTCTGCTTCACGTACTGTTCCCGAGGGAAGGCTGGGTCGCGGTATCTCCGTTCCTTGGGCATGGTCCGAACACGATTTGAAACCACATAGTGGAGGCCCCTCGAGCGTAACTAATAATTTTTATACGAAGCTCATCGCCGTGTGGTGAGACGGATATTCGTCTTCTGAATAGATGTCTATTGTGATACCATCGATTAGTCGCACGCGAAGACGGTATCGAGAGGTCGGTGAAGGTAGTCATCGGTGGCGCGCCACCGTGACGACCATTAATATGAATCCACCACATACAAACTTCTGTAATGTGCTACAGCCCCCTGTTCGGTGACCTGTATCTCAAAGATGAGATCGCCCGCGAGCTGCTGGCCGAGGGGGACGAACGACCGGACGGGCGACGGACGCGCACCAGCCGAGAGCGGCCCGGCGACGAGGAAGACACAGCCGACATCGATGTCGATATCCTGACCGGCGGCGCGACACCGGAGTAGCGACGAGTCGCGCTCTGCAGGCCGGACCCGACCCGTGGTGTGACGGGAATAGTTTCAATACCACTCACGGCGAAGTCCGAAGGAGAGGGATCTCGATGGATATCGAAGCTATTGTGACGCGGGAGTTCACCGAGGTCGCGACCGACGAACGACTCGGCAAGGTCCGCTCGGTGTTCGAGCGCGGAAACCGCAAGGGAATCATCGTCACCGGCGACGGCGACTACGAGGGCGTCATCACGGAGAAGCAACTGCTCCAGTCGCACGTCGAAGACGACACGAAGGCTGAGGCGATGATGCGCTCCGCTCCGCAGGTCGACCGTCGGGCGGACGTGCGCGACGTGGCTCGGATGCTCGTCGAGGGCGGCGTGAAGGTCGCGCCCGTCTTCGACGGCGAGCAACTGTACGGCATCATTTCCGCGAACGCCATCCTCGACGCCGTCGTCGACAACCTCGACGTGCTTACCGTCGGCGACATCTACACGGAGGACGTGATCTCGATCCTCGAGGACGCCACCGTCGGGAAGGCGATCAACCAGATGCGCGAGAACGGTATCTCCCGACTCCCCGTCACCAACGAGAACGGTTACCTCGCCGGCGTCGTCACGACCTACGACATCACGGATGTCGCCGTCCGCGACATGGACAAGGCGACTCGCGGTGACCGGGGCGGCGACATCGAGCGCGTGCTCGACATCCCGGTGCACGACGTGATGGTGAGTCCCGTCGACACGGTGGCCGCGGACGCGACGGTCGACGAGGCGGTCGCGCAGATGCTCGACGAGGACTACGGCGGACTGGTCGTCACCGATGGCGGCGACGACCGACTCATCGCGGGCATCGTCACGAAGACCGACGTGCTGCGCGCGCTCACCTACACCGAGGAGAAGCATATGGACGTGCAGATCACGAACATCGACGTGCTTGATACCATCACGCGTGAGGATATCGTCGCCAACATCGAGTCGGTGAGCGAGAAGTACGCCGACATGCAGGTCCAGCACGCCCACGTCCGGCTCAAACAGCACAAGGAGAAACTCCGCGGGACGCCGCTCATCTACGCGCAGATCCGCCTGCGGACGAACGTCGGACAGATTGGCGGCACCGGCGAAGGGTACGGTGCCGAGTCCGCCTTCCGCGTCGCGCTCGACAAACTCGAACGGAACGTGGTCGAGCTGAAGGGCGTCCAAGCCGACGAGGAGTACGAGGGCCAACTGCTGCGGAAACTGGGCGAGCTGTAGACCCGCCGTTCTCCCCTCGCGTCAGCGCACGACCGTGACGGGCATGTCGGCCCGTCGGACGACGTTCTCCGCGACCGACCCGAGCAGCACCCGCGAGATACCCTGTCTCCCGTGGCTCCCGATGACGATCTCGTCGATGTCGTTGTCGTCGGCGTAATCGACGATGGTCCGGGCGGGCTGTCCCATCTCTGTCGCCGTTTCGAGGGTCACGCTCTCGGGGGCCGCGTCGCGGGCCTCCGCGAACAGCTCTTCGGCGGCCGCCTC
>PXSB01000024.1 GCA_003023185.1 Halobacteriales archaeon QS_9_67_17
GTTCGTCGTCCGGTACGACGACAGCAGGTACCGGGTGACGCCGCCCGGCCTGGACGGGTGACCGCCGCACGCCTCGTGCACCGCGGCCGCGCCGGGCCGGAGCCGGTCCCACACCTTCGGGACGCTTAAGGGTGCAAGCGCCGACCGTCGTGGTAATGAGCGAGCAGGAGCTGGGCATCACGGAGTCGAAGTCCCACAGCATCGGCGACTGGTACGCCGACGCCCGCGGCCGAGCGATGGGCGTCTACGTCGGCTCCTTTTCGGTCGGCACCGGACTGGCATTCCTGCTCGCGACGCCGCTCGCTACCCGCGTCGGCTGGCGGTCCGCCGTTGCGGCGACCAGCCTCGGGGCCGCCGTCGCCGGCCCGGCCCTCGTCGCCGTGACGCGCGCGCCGCCTGCCACCGGGACGGATGTCGACACCGAGGATGGGGGTGTCCGTGCGCTGCTCGGCAATCGCCGCTATCGCCACGCCGTGACGGCGTACGCCGGCCACAACTGGGAGATGTTCGCCATCCGCAACTGGATAACCGCGCTGCTGCTGGCGACGCCGGTGTTGGCGTTGCGTCCGAACGGCGCGGCGATTGCCGGGGTGCTGGCTGGCGTGCTCATGCTCGCCGGCGGTCTCGGCAACCTGCTCGGCGGGTGGGCCTCTGACCGCCTCGGGCGCGGCCGCACCGTCGCGCTCGCGGTCGGCGGGAGCGGCCTCATCACCGTCGGCTTGGGACTGTTGGAGACGGTTCGCGTGCCGCTGGCTGGGTTGGCGGTGCTCGTCGTGGTGTACGGCGCACTGCTGACGGCCGACAGCGCGCCCGTTTCGACGGCCGTGACGGAAGTCGTCGCGGACGAGCAGGTCGGGTTGGCGCTGTCGCTCCAGAGCGTCGCCGGCTTCCTCGTCACCGTCGTCTCGCCGGTGGCGTTCGGCGCGGCGCTGGACGTTGGTGGCTTCCGGCTCGCCTTCCCGGTGTTGGCGGTCGGGGCCGCAGTCGGCGTCGCGGCCGCGCTGGCGCTGGGCCGGGCCAGCGCTGCGGAGTCGGCGGACGTGGGCGAGTCGAGTGCCGTCGACGTGAGCGACGACTGAGTGGCGGCGCTCCGTGTCGCGGTTGAGCATCTGCCGCGATGGGCGTCGATTCAGTACTTTTCGTTGGTAGTGTTCAGATAGGTGGGTCGTCGCTCAACTGCGTAACCGCGTCGGGTGGGACTGAAAGGGGCCGGTCGGTACGGGAAGCACGGCGATGTAAGCACCACAGCCCGACCGCAGGGAGGGCGAGGCGCGCAGCGAGCCGCGCGACCGTAGCGTCCGGGGGCTTTCTACACCTCGTTATCGTCCTCATCTCCGGAGTCACTCGTAGCTGAACACTACCCCTGTCGGAGTGCTGTTTGGTGAGGCTGTGGAGTTGCGGTGACCGGAGCGGCGAGGGGTTTGGAAGCCCCTGCACGCTCGACTCGATGGGCTCGCTGCGGTCCTCGTTGGTCGCTCCGCTCCCGCCTGCGGTCCTTGCGTCGCCCGTCTTCGCCGAGCGCACAGCCCCTTCCAGTCCCACCCTGACCGGTTCTCTAACCAGCAATCGAGTAACTAAACACGACCTCTTCGTGCACCCGAACGGCTTTGTCGCGACCCACACAGGAGCGGACATGACGCGAACCGTTGTCTGTCTGGACGGGCTGGACCCGGCGTATCTCGACGCGGTCGAGACGCCGGCGTTGGACGCGCTGGCCGAGCGGGGCCGCGAGGGAACCTGTGAGGCGGCTGTCCCGACGCTGACGAACGTGAACAACGCCGCCATCACGACCGCGAGGCCGCCGGCAGACCACGGTATCCCCGGCAACACGCTGTTCGACCCCGACATCGGCGAGCGGGAGTACGTTCGCTCAGCCGAGCACCGACAGGCCGACACGTGGCTCGAAGAAGTCGCGGACGGCGGGGGGGACGCCGCGGCCATCGTCGTGAAGGAGAAGCTTCGCGACCTGCTGTTCGGCGAGCGCGTCGACGCCGCCAGCGCCGAGGAGCCGCCGGCGCGACTGGAGGCCGCCGTCGGTGAGGCACCGGGCGTCTACTCGGGCGAGGCGAGCGCGTGGGCGCTCGCGGCGGCCGCACACGTCCGCGAGACACGGGACCCGGACGTGCTGTACGTCTCCACGACGGACGTGGTGCCGCACAAACACGAACCGGGGACGGCCGCGGCCGCCGACTGGGTGCAAGCGCTCGATGCGGGGCTGGCGGCGCTCGCGCGGCCCGGCGACGAACTCGTCGTCACCGCCGACCACGGGATGTCCGCCAAGTCGCTGTGTGTCGACCTGCCGACCGTGCTCGCGAACGCGGGGTACGACGCCGAGGTGGTCCGGTGTATCCGCGACGCCCACACCTACCACCACCGGAACCTCGGCGGGGCGGCCTACGTCCACCTCGACGGCGCGGGCGACGGGGCACTCGACCTGCTGGCCGACGTGGAGGGCGTCGATAGGGTGCTCGACCGAGAGGCGGCGGCCGACCGCTATCGACTGCCGGCCGACCGCATCGGCGACGCGCTGGTGCTCGGCACGGAAGAGAGCGTCTTCGGTCCTATCGGTGGCGACGCGGAGACGGCTGTCGACGGCGACCCCGAGGCGACGCACGCGACCGTCGGCCTCCGGTCGCACGGCTCGGCCCACGAGCGGACGGTGCCGTACGTGACGACGACCGGCGCGGCGCTCGATTCGACGGTCGACGCGCGGCGGGCCGTCAGCGGTCGGGAATAGCGCCGGCCGCCCGGAGCTGGTCGAGTTCGTCCGCGCCGTAGCCGAGTTCGCGCAACACCGCCTCGGTGTCCTCGCCCAGCAGCGGCGGACCGTCCTCGAAGCCCGCCTCGCCGTTCTCGTAGTTCAGCGGGTGTTCGAGGGCGTCGATCTCACCGACTGAGGGGTGTTCGAGTGTCGTGACGACGCCCCGCGCCTGCGTCTGCTTGTTGTCGAGCGCCGTCGGCACGTCGTACACCGGGCCGACGGGGAGACCGGCGTCCTCGGCGAGATCCTCCACCCACGCCTCCGTGGGCCGCTGTTCGAAGGTAGCCGACAGTTCCGCCTCCAGTTCGTCCATGTGTTCGACGCGGTCGGCGTTCGTCTCGAAGCGCGGGTCGTCGGCCAACTCGGGCCGGTCGATGGCCTCACACAGCCCGCGCCACAGCTTCTGGTTCGCACAGCCGACGTTGAGATAGCCGTCGGCGGTCGGATACGCCTGATACGGCGCGAGGACGGGGTCTTTCGTCCCCATGCGCGTCGGCTGCTCGCCGACGAACGCCTTGGCGGCCTGCTTCGTGAGCCACGGGAGCGCGGCGTCGTGCATCGCCAGCTCCACTCGGTCGCCTTCGCCGGTGAGTTCGCGCCGGAACAGCGCGCCCAGGATACCGAACGCGGCCCACATCGCCGTGATGAGGTCCGTCTCGGGCATCCCCACCTTGGCCGGGTCGCCGTCCTCCGGGCCGGTGACGGACATGATCCCGCTGGTCCCCTGCACGAGCAGGTCGTAGCCCGGCCGCTCGCGCCACGGACCGCTGTCGCCAAAGGCGGAGATAGAACAGTAGACGATGGCGTCGTTCACCTCGCGGATGTCGTCGTAGCCGACGCCGATGCGGTCGGCCGTGCCGGGTCGGAAGTTCTCGACGAACACGTCCGCCTCGCGCGCGAGGTCGTACAGCGCGGCCAACCCCTCGTCCGTCTTCAGGTCGAGTTCGACGCTTCGCTTGTCGTAGTTGACCGTCCAGAAGTACGGCGATTCCCCCTCTGCGGGCGTCGTTCCGGGTCCGTCGTGCTCGTCGGGGTCGACGAACGGCGGCCCGGAGTGGCGGGAGTCGTCGCCCGCTTCCGGCCGCTCCACCTTGATCACCTCTGCCCCCTGATTGGCGAGCATCGTCGTCGCGAAGCCGCCGGTGACGAACGTCGAGAGGTCGACGACCGTCACTCCATCGAGCACGCGCGTCCGCGTCTCGTTGCCATCGTTCGATGACATACGTCCCCATTCGCGAAGGGATCACATGGAGGTTACGCGAACAGGTCGGCGCGGCGCGAGTGACCTGATCTGCGCGCCGTCGGCCGCACTCGTAACCGCGAGGACGGACCGTTTTTGTGTTTGGACGGTTCACGTTGGCACGTGACACAACCCGCAGAACGGCCAGCGATACGGCGCGCGCTCGCCGCCAGCCGTCGGGACGCCGTCGCCGCGCTCCTGTTCGTCAGCCTGCCGGCCGCCGGCACCGATGCACCGCAGATGGGTGTCGCCGTGCCCGGCGACGACACCGGCCGAGAGACGGAAGGCCCGACCGACTGACCTACTACGATAGTGTTCAGATAACGGGTCGTCGCTCGACTGCGTAACCGCGTCGGGTGGGACTGAAAGGGGCCGGGCGCTACGGGAAGCACGGCGATGTAAGCACCGTAGCCCGACCGGCGGGAGGGCGAGGCGCGCAGCGAGCCGCGCGACCGTAGGTCATTCTTATCTAAACACGAACTCTGCCACCGTGAGAACCTTTTTCCACCGGGAAACGCCAGCCGGGATATGAACCCGAACGACCGTCGCATCGTGAGTTTCACGATGCTCGGTCACGCGCTGTTTCACACCTACGAGCTGTCGATTCCGGTGTTCGTCGTCGCGTGGCTCGACGCCTTCTCGACGACGCCGGCCACCCTCGGGCTGGCGGTCGGGCTCGGCTACGGGCTGGTCGGCCTCGGCTCGCTTCCTGCGGGCATCCTCGCCGACAGCCGAGAGTCGCGCGAACTCATCGTGGGCTCGCTGCTCGGTATGGGCGTCGGCTTCGGCCTGCTCGCGGCCGCGCCGGGCGTGGTCGGTATCGCACTCGCGCTCGCGGTGTGGGGCGTGGCCGCCAGCCTCTATCACCCGGCCGGGCTGGCGCTGTTGAGCCGCGGGACGACCGAGCGCGGGGCTGGCTTCGCCTACCACGGCGCGGCCGGCAACGTCGGCACCGCCCTCGGCCCGTTCGTCGCGGCGCTACTGTTGGTCTTCCTCAACTGGCGACTCGTCGCGCTCGCGTTCGTCGTGCCGGCAGTCGTCGGTGCGGTCGTCGCCGCGCGCGTTTCCTTCGACGAGACGGCAGCCGTCGAGAGCGAGGAGACGACGATGACCGACGGCGGTCCCACGAGTCTGGGTGACCTACTCGGCGACTCGCAACGGCTGTTCACCGGCGGGTTCGTCCTCGTGTTCGGCGTCGTGATGCTGTACGGGCTCTACTACCGTGGCGTGCTCACGTTCCTGCCGGACCTGCTCGCGGACACGTCGTTCCTCGCGCCGATGACCATCGGCGTGACGACGTTCGAGCCGAGCCGGTTCGTCTACGCGGGACTGCTCGTGCTCGGCGTGTTCGGCCAGTACGCCGGCGGCCGTCTCACCGACAGCTTCGAAACCGACCGCCTGCTTGCGAGCGTTCTCGCTGGGCTCGTCGTCATCGCGCTGCTGTTCGTGCCGGCACTGGAGGCGGGCATCGTGCCGTTACTCGTCATCTGTGCCGTCCTCGGCTTCGTCGTCTATGCGACCGCACCAATCTATCAGGCAACCATCGCCGACTACGTGACGGCAGAGGCGCGTGGCCTCTCGTACGGCTACACGTATCTCGGGATGTTCGGCATCGGCGCGCTCGGGGCCACGCTCGCCGGCGGCTTGCTCACCTACGCCGGAACGACGACGCTGTTCGTCGTCCTCGCCGGGTTAGCGGTCGGTGCACTCCTGCTGTGTCTCCGCGTCGTCACCGCGCACTGAGCACGCAGTGAGCTACGTTCGCTCGCGCGTGACGACGGTGCCGTCGTCGGCATCGACGCGGGCGTCGAACAGCGAGGTGATGGCGGCGACCGTCTCCTCGTCGTGGGCGTCGGGGTTGAGATGGAAGTGCGCGTGTGCGTCCGCGTCCCACAGATGCCCGAGCAGCGAGTTCAGGAAGGTGTAGGCGCGCGACGTCTCGACGTACTGTAACATCGCCGTGATCGAGTCGAAGCAGACGTGGACGCCGTCGGTGTCGCGGAGCTGTTCCGCGATGGCGATCCCGAGACCCGTCAGGTCGTTCGGCTCCGCGACCGAGATCTCGCCGTCTGTCGGCGTCGCCGCGGTGCCGGCCGCGGCCGCGCGCGTCCCGCCGCCGACATCGACGACCGTCTTTCGGTCGTCGGGCACGGACGGAAGCTGGTCGAGACAGTCCTCCGGCGGTTGGGTGTAGCTCACCCACAGCACCGACTCGTCGCTCTCCGGTCTGAGTGCGGCCTCGCAGGCGTCGGCGTTGCCGGCCATCGACGCGTCACACAGCAGCGTTCCCCCGGGTCGCTCCAGCGGTAGCACCCGCTGTTCACCGTCGACGCTCACGTCCGCCACCTGCGCGTTCGGGCCCCAGCGACGCAATCCATACTCTTTCTGTTGAGACCTTCGTACTAAAATTTATATCCTTATTATTGACCGACTAGCTCTACCTCGAAGGCCGAATCCGTGGTCACCAGCTCCTCGATTCGCTCGCGTGCTGCCCCCGGCGATGGAGCGAGCACCACCGTTCCGTCGGCCGGAGCGTCACCGACTGCCCGGTATGCGCGCAGGTCTCCGTCGAGGTCGGTCGCGTACGTCCGGAGCGTTCCGCGCACCCGGCGCTCCAAGCCGGCGAGATCGGTCTCGCCGGCCTCGAAGTCGGCCAGCGCCTCCTCGACGTTTCGGAGCGCGGAGATGCGGTCCATCAGACGGTCCGGAGATGGTCGGTCGTCGGTTCGTAGATGTCACCCTGTCGGCGGAGCTTCTCGATTTCGTGCTCCGCCTTGTCGCGGTCCATCCCCGCCTTCTCCGCCCGGTCGTACACCTCGTCGATTGGCGCGCCGTCTTGGTACTCATCTTCGAGTTCGTCGATGATCCCCTTGATGTTCTTGATGCGGTCGCGCTGGCTCTTCGACTGACCGGATTCGATGATGTCCGCGTCGAGTTCGCCCGTCTCCGGGTCGATACCCACGTCTTCGAGCGACGAGCGGACGATTTCGATGACGCGCTCGGCGTCCTCCTCCTCGACCGTGTCGGACAGTCGCACGCGCGCGCTCGCCTCCGCGAGCCGAACCAACGCCTCCAGTTTCCGTGCAGTGACGGGAATCGGATTGTTCTCCCCCTGCCCTTGGAGGCGGAGTTCGACGTAGAAGTCGCGGATCGCGTCCTTCGCCGCCGCGGTCATCGTCGGGAAGCAGTTCCGCTTCGCGTACGCGACGTACTTGCGGAGCAGTTCGGTCTCGATGGTCGGCTCGACGTCCTCGCCGACGCTGTTCACCTCCTCCTCGCTGACGTTCGAGGTCGCCACGCTCTCGCGGTGGGTGAACAGCTCCCCCGCGTAGTTGGTCTCGATGATGTGCTCCGCGAGCGCGCGGTCCGCCTCCTCGTCCGGCTTGTCCGTCACCGTGAAGATGAGGTCGAACCGCGAGATAAGCGGCGGGTCAAGGTCGATCTGCTCGGCCATCGGCTCGTACTCGTCGAACCGGCCGTGAACGGGGTTGGCCGCGCCGAGCAGCGAACACCGCGACTTCAACGTCGCGTTGATGCCGGCCTTGGAAATCGAAATCTCTTGCTGTTCAAGGGCTTGGTGCATGGCCGACTGATCTTCCGCGCGCATCTTGTCTAACTCGTCGATGGCCGCGACCCCTTGGTCCGCGAGCACCAGCGCACCCGCCTCCAGCGTCCACTGCTGGCCCTCGCCGAAGTCATCGCGAACAGCTGCAGCAGTGAGCCCGGCCGAGGAGGAGCCCTTCCCCGAGGTGTACACCGAACGAGGAGAGAGCTTCTTGACGTACTGTAAAATTTGCGATTTCCCGGTTCCGGGGTCTCCTATCAGGAGAATGTGTAAATCTCCACGAATGCGCGAACCATCTGGGAGATTTTTCCGGACACCAGAAAACAATTGCAAGATAATCGCCTTCTTCTGTTTCTCGTAGCCGTAGATCGAGGGGGCCATCGACTCGACCATCTGCTCGTAGATGTTCGGGTCGTTCGACAGTTCGATGATGCGTTTCTTGTCCTCCTCGGTGATGTCCATCTCCTCGAACTGCTCGTCCTCGATGGCGACGGTCATCCCGTCCATGTAGAAGTCGAAGACGGGCGACTTCTCCTGCTCGGAGCCCTGCTGTTCGAGTCGAGTCTCGCCGCCGCGCAGCCCCTCGGGCGACTCTTGGACCCGTATCTTCTGTGAGTCGACGAACTCCGACTGGTCGAAGTTGATCTGGAAGGGGCCCTGTCGCTCACAGCCCTGACACTCGTGTGGCTCCTGAAAGTCGCCGTCGGACTGCGGGATACGGGTCATCGTCCCGCAGCGCTGACACTCGAAGGCGGCCTGCTGCATCTTCGGGCGCACGTCCGTTGCCTTGCGGACGATACCTTGGACGGAGACGAGATTGCCGACGTGGTCGGCGCGGATGTCGCGGATGCCGGTCCGGTCGGAGAGACTCTGGACGCGGACGTGCGCGGAGCCGAGTTTCACGTCGACCGGCAGGTCGTACAGGCGGAGCGCCTCCTCGGCGTACTCCTGCATCTGTGCCGGCTGCGCGATGAAGTCGTCCGCCATGTCCGAGTCGAACCGGTAGATGTCGCTCCAGTCGACGTACAGCGACTTCTGTTCGTTCGGGTATCGCTGTGCGAGTTCGCCGATCTCGTTGCGGTAGTACGTGCGGTAGAACTCCTCGAACCGGTCGATTATCTCGGCGTTCTCCGCGCGGGCCATCGGTTAGGCTCCCTTGTGCGTCCCCGGATAAGAACGTTCGCAAGCGATGGCTGTCTCGTCGACACGGCGGCGACAGGCCCGACGCCGACACGCGCGGACTGACGCGTTGCATTTTCGACGCCGGAGACCGTACTGTCAATGTGCTTGATTCGGTGCTCACGGATCTGCGTGCTCGTGGCTACGAGGTCGACCGGCCGGCCGACGCTGGCGAACCGCCGGCGCTCGCGACTGGCGGCGACGGAGTCCCGCTCGACGGGCCGGTGGCGGTCGAACCCGTCGCCGGTGACCCGACGGAACTGGTCGAGCGGGCGGCCCACGCCGCGCGCCACGACCGCGCGACGCTCTACGTCGTTGAGGCAAACGACGCGGCCGGGGTCCGAGAGATGCTCGCCGAGCCGCGATTCGTCGCCGCCGAGCGCGACGGCCTCCGGACGTTCTACCACGTCCCCGACCGCATCCGGCTGCCGGACGGCAGTTACGCCGCGGTGAAGGCTGCACAGCCGACGCCGCGCCGCGGTGAACTGGCTCGCGAGAGCGCCGACCGCGTGCTCACGTGGCGCGAGGAACCCGCCACCGAGTCGCCCACGCTCGTCCTCGAAGTGAACCGACGGCCGACGGCGACGCTCGACTCCGTAGACGCGCTCACCTGTCCCGGCCCGGGAGCCGTGTTCCCGTACCGCTACGCGCGCCGCGAAGGGTCGTTCCGCGTGTTCGACGCCGACCGCGAAGTTGGCCGTTTCGGCGGCGTCGCCGCGATGCGGACGAGCGGCTACCAGCCGGTGCCGATGCCGCTCGTCCCGGAGCATCACCTGCGCTGGGGGACGCCGGCCATGGGCGTGGCCGTCGTGGACGGCGACAGCGTGACGTACGACGCGGTGTAGTCACTCTCCGGGTGGAGTCGAAGAGTGGGACCGCCCGGAATCGAACCGGAACCACGTCGCTCGCTCCGCTCGCTCGTGGTAGGGCTCGATCCCGGGAGCCGCTTTGGCGGTCGCTCACGTTCGTTCGCGACACGCCAGCAGTGGGACCGCCCGGAATCGAACCGGGATTACGGCGTCCCAAACGCCGAAGGATACCATTACCCCACGGTCCCGCGTTCGGAGGAAGTCCCGCCCGGCGTAAACCCGTTTCGCTCGCGAGGAATCACGCGAGCCCGGCAGCGGGGTTCCGGCCCTCACGTCATCTGTCGTCGGGTGAGGACGGTGACGATGAGCGCGACGATGATGCCGCCGGCGACCAGCCCCTCTATCATCGCGGCGGCGCGGGCGACGGGACCGACGGGGTTGATGTCGCCGTAGCCAACCGTCGTCCCGGTTATCTGCGAGTAGTAGAGGAAGGTGTAGTAGAACGTCGTTATCCCGTCGACGGTGAACAGCTCGGGGAGCGTGAGGGCCTCGCCGGCCGTCGTCCGGGTCCACGGGTGGTCGTAGGCGTAGACGAACGCGAACAGGTGGATGATGGCGACGAACGCGAGGACGTTCTGCTTGAGCGAGTAGCCGTAGCCGGCGACCCACTCCCACAGCTTGTTTCCGACGAACGCGCCGCTCGCGCCGAGTCGGGCTCCCGTCGGGAGCGACGCGTCTCGGAGCCGGTCGAGGTGTTTCCGCTTGCGTGCCTTCCCCTTCCGGATGCTGAACCGGATGGTCGCGTCGCGGTCGTTCTGCATCCGCGCGGCGTTGCGTGCCTTCTGGTAGGTCGTCTCCACGGCGGCGGGCGTCAGCTCGACGGCGAAGTCGGACGGGACGCTGCCGGCGAACTGGTGGAGGTTCCAGTCGTTGCGTTCGAGATAATCGCGGTGTCGCGAGAAGTCGAACCAGTCGAACTCAGTCTCGCAGATCCGGAAGTAGTCGAGCAGTTCGAGCCGCGGGTCCACGCCCCCGAGTTCGACGCGACCGACCGTGGCTCTGGTCAGGTCGTAGTGGACCCAGTGGTCATCCGGCTGCGTCACGGAACCCGCCGCGAGCGTCGTCTGCGTGAGGTCGATGTACGCCTCGCCGTCGGCGGCGGATAAGGCGAACTCGACGCGGTCGGTGAACGCCGCGTCGGCGAAGTCGACGACTCCCGTCACGGCGGTACCGTCGAACGAGGCGGAGGTGAAGTGTGTATTCCGGAAGTCGGCGTCGTCGCCGAAGGCCGCGCGGTCGAACGTCGCGGCCGTGGCGAAGTGGTTGGCGTCGCCGCGGAACTCGGCCCCGCGGGCGTCGACCGGCCCCTCGAAGCCGGCGTTGGCGAAGCTGGTGTCGCCGTCGAAGATCGCCTCGTCGAAGTCGACCTCGGCGGCGAACGTCACGTCCCGAAAGGAGGCGTCCTCGGTGAACGTGGACGCCTCGAAGTTGGCGACGCCCGCGAACCGTGCGCCCGCGAAGTCGGTGTACGCGAAGGTGGCGTGGTCGAAGTCGGCGTCGGCGTGGAACGTCGCGTCCTCGAAGTCAGCGTCGTCAGCCAGCACCTCGGCACCGCCTTCGAAGGTGACGCCGCGGAAGTCGGCACGGCCGCGGAAGGCGACGCCGTCGAACTGCGTGTCAGCGCCGAAGGTCACCTCGTCGAAGTCGGCCAGCGCGCCGAAACTCGCGCCGTGGGCGTCGAGGTCGCCCGTCACGTCGGCCTTCTCGAAGACTGCGGCGCCGTCGAACGTCGCGTCGTCGAAGACGACGTAGTGGAACGTCGCGCGGCCGAACGCCGCCTCGCCGTCGAACGTCGCGCCGGTGAAGGTGGTGTTGTCCCCGAGGGCGTTGGACCGCCCGTAGAACTCCGCGCCGCGGAAGTCGGCGTCCCCGTGGAACCGGACGCCGTCGAAGGAGGTGTCGTCGCGGAACGCCGCCTCCGTGAACCGCGCCGCGCCCTCGAACGTCGCGTCCCGGAAGGATGCGTCCCCCTCCACCACAAGTTCGTGGGCGGCCGTGTCCCCGACGGTGACGCCGTCGGCGGTGAGCGTTCCCTCGAACGTGGCCCCGTCCGCGACGAACCGGTCGACCCGTGCGCCGGTGAGGTTCACCGACTGGGCGACGGCGGCGTGGGAGAGGTCGAGCGTCTCGACCGTCGCGTGTCGTAAGTCGAGCGGATAGCGGTTCTCGCCGTCGAGGACGGCGTACTGGAGGTCCAGCGCGGGGAGGTGTGCGCCCACGATACGCTTGCGCTCGCGGGACGCGGCCGCGACGACATCCTCGAACGCCGCCAGCACAGCGCTCTCGTCGATCCCGCGGCGGTCGCGCTCGGCGGGGTCGAGATGGAAGACGCACCGCTCGCCGTCCCCGTGGGAAGGGTGCGGACAGTCCCACGCGTCCAGCGGCTCGTCGTGGCCCGTCGCGGAGGCGGCGACGCCCTCGTGGGTGTAGGTGCAGGTGGCCGTCACAGTTCCGAGTGCGGCCGGAGGGACTTCAATACCGGGTCAGAGAGCCGGAGGGCCCGGGGGTGACTATCGGGAAACGGCTCGGGCCCGCAGTATCACTCCTCGTCCATCAGTTCGAGGTCGGCGACGATGCCGTAGGGGTCCTTCTCCTTCCGGAGGCCGTCCAGCATCGTGAACGCCTCGTCGGGCGCGAGGAAGTGTCGGCAGACGACCCGGCCGAGCCGCGTCGGCTCCAGTCCATCGATGAAGCCGAACTCTAGCAGCTTCCCGAGCGCGTGTTTCGTCGGCACTTCGCCGACCATCCGGTCGGTGAGTCGCTTGGCCTCGCTGCCCGCGACGACGAGATTCGCGAGCGTCTCCTCGACTGCCGCGGACTCGTCGTAGACGGTCGTGACCGACTCCATCTCGCCCTTCAGGAGTTTGAACGCCACCTCGTCCTCGGTCATCTCCTGTGAGCCGTGGTACGAGCCGTCCGGTTCGACGAGCAGGTAGACGGTCCCCTCGTCGTGATAATCCGGGCGTCCCGCGCGGCCGAGCATCTGCTCGAACTCCTGAACCGAGAGCCACTCGATACCCATCGCTAGCGAGTCGAAGATCACCTGCGAGGCGGGGAAGTCGACGCCCGCGGCCAGCGCCGCGGTGGTGACGACCGCGGCCAACTCCTGATCGCCGAACTTCCGCTCGACGGTCTTGCGGCGACCGTAGTCGAGGCCAGCGTGGTATGGCGCGGCGTCGTACTCCAGTTTACGGGCGATCTCGTGACACCGCCTGCGGGAGTTGGTGAAGATGATCGTCTGCCCGCGATACCCCTTGCTGGACTTCGAGTCGAAGGCCCGGCGCACGAGCCGGTTCTCGATGCGAGGCTTCTCCTGACCGTCTGCGAAGGTGACGTGGCGCTCGATGGGGACCGGTCGCTCCTCGAACTCGACGAGGCGCGCGCCCAGTTGTCCCGCGAGTTCTTCCGGATTGCCGACGGTCGCGGAGAGATACACCCACTGCGTGTCCTGGTTCCGCGATTCGGTGTAGTGTTTCAGGCGGGCGATGAGACCGCCGACCTCGCCGAGGTCTTTCCCCGTCCGGAGCGCGTGGTCGATCCCCTCGTAGGTGCCGACGATGATGTCAGCCTCGGGGTCGAAGCGGTTGCCGTCGTCGTTGATCCGGGAGGCACCGACCCGGATGGTGACGTTCACTATGTCGCCGTACCGCTCCTGAAACTGCTCGTGCTTCTGGTTGGCGAGCGCGACCAGCGGGACGAGAAACAGCATCGTCCCCTCGCCCGAGAGCACGCGGTCGAGACCGGCCATCTCGCCGATGAGCGTCTTCCCGGTCGCCGTCGCGCTCACGACGAGTTGGTCCTCGCCGTCAACCGCGCCGTTGTCGACCGCGAGACTCTGGACGGGCAACAGCGTGTCGAACCGGGCTTCGAGCTTCGACTGAATGCCGGGATGGAGGTCGAGCGACGACGTTTCGACGAGGTCGATCTCGTCGGTCGTCGCGGAGACGGTGTCGAACCGCGTCACGTCCGGGTCGAGATTCCCCGAGAGCAAGTCCGTGATCCGTTCGAGGTCGCCCACGTCGAGCAGGAGTTCTTCCAGCCGCTCGCGAGCGCCCGACCGGAGGCCTCGGAAGTTCGCCTCGCGGTCGAGTTCCCGCATGGCGCAGTCGGGACAGATGAACTCCTCGCTCGCGCGGATGGCCGTCTCCTCCGTGAGCGGCGAGTAGCGGCCGTCGTTCGCACAGTGACGACAGGTCCGGACGGCCTTCACCTTCTCGTCGAGCTGGTAGCCGGCGAACATCTCGCGGAGTCGGTCGCGGTCGGCACGGCTCGTCTGCTGTGAGATGCGGATACGGGTCGCTCGGCGCGCGATTTCGACGAACTGGTCCGGCTGGCGTGGCACCTCGTCGGAGCCGTCCTGCACCCGCAGGCGGGCGGGTCGTGGCCCGGCGTCCGTCTCCTTCAGTTCGAGTCGGCCGTGAAGGACGCGCGTTCCCTTCGAGGTGCCGCGGCCCTGGTCCGAGCGGTCGCTCCCGGACTGCTCGACCGCGACGGTGAAATCGCCGTCCGACCGCCCGTGGAGGAACAGCGTCTCGACGGCGGCGACCTGCTGAGACACGTCCCTACGTGGGAGATGCGCCCTAAAAACGCCTCCGGGTTCTCAGTCCGGCCCGCGCCCATCGGTCGCAACGCCGCCATCGCGCTCGCCGTGTGGCGCTTCGTCGCCGTCACTCATCTTGTTGCGGGCGACGATGCCGCCGCGTGCCAGCGCGCCCGCGGCGATGACGAACAACACACCGCCGGAGGCAACGACACCCCGAGAGAACGCGAAGTAGCCGCCGGCGACCGCCGCGACGGCCGCGATGACGACCAGCGCGCCCGCTCTGACCCGCTCGCCGCCGAGTCAGTCGAGCCCGTGGCGACGGCGAGCCCACCGAGCACGACCAGCGCCACCGCGGCACCCGGATACAGTCGTCGCTCGACCGTCCGCGGCTCGACGGTTTCCATGCTCATCGCGACGGTCACCACGAACAGCAGCGCGCCGGCCATGACGTACAGCAGGTTCGAGGCGACCGTCGTGAGCCACACCACGAGGGCCCCGACGACGGGGACGGCGAACGCTTGTGGGGTTCGGATGCCTTCCCGGAAGTCCTGACTCGGCTCTCGCTCGTCGGTGCTCATGGACGTTAATTCAACAGTATCGATAATAAAAGCAGATGGGGGTGTCGAATGGGTGGTGTTCAGCTAAGGGAAACTCCGGAGCGTAGGATGGTAACACAGTGTAGAAAGCCCCCGGTCGCTACGGTCGCGCGGCTCGCTGCGCGCCTTGCCCTCCCGCTGGTCGGGCTGCGGTGCTTACCTCGCCGTGCTTCCCGTAGCGACCGGCCCCTTTCAGTCCCACCGACCGCGGTTACGCCGCCACACCCCCGGCGAGGCTTAAGTGTCGCCGACGGATACTGTCGTGCAATGCGAAGCTTCCGTATCGGGCGGGCGTTCGGCATCCCGGTCGAACTCGATCTGACGTTCCTCCTCGTGTTACCCCTGTTCGCCTATCTCATCGGCTCGAATCTGGGCCGGTACGCGCAGCTGCTCAACGACGTGCTCGGTGCGAGCGCGGCCGTCGACGCCTCCATGCTCACCGTCTCGCCGACCATCGCGTTCGGAGTGGGGACAGTCGCTGCCGTCGGCCTCTTTGCGGGCGTCATCATCCACGAGTTGGGTCACTCGCTCACCGCGATGCGCTACGGCTTCCCCATCTCCTCGATCACGCTGTGGCTGTTCGGCGGCGTCGCGCAGTTCTCGGAGATGCCCGAAGACTGGAAACAGGAGTTGTACATCGCCGTCGCGGGACCCGTCGTGAGTGTCGCGCTCGGCGTCGTCTCGTATCTCGCGTTCGCGCTCGTGGCCGCCGACGGCTCCACCGTCGTCGCCGCCCTTCGGTTCCTGCTCGCGTATCTCGCGTTGATGAACGTCGCGCTCGCGGGGTTCAACATGCTGCCGGGGTTCCCGATGGACGGCGGTCGCGTCCTCCGGGCGCTACTGGCACGGACACGACCGTACGCGGAGGCGACACGGATCGCCGCAGAGGTGGGGAAGCTGTTCGCAATCGGGCTGGGGCTGTTCGGGCTGTTCGGCGGCGGCGGGCTGTTTCTGGTGGCGATGGCCTTCTTCATCTACATCGGAGCATCGTCGGAGGCACAGCGGACGACCATGACCGCCGCCTTCGAGGGCGTCACCGTGGCCGACATCATGACGCCCGCCGAGCGCGTGGACGCAGTCGCCCCGGAGACGAGCGTCGCCGACCTGCTCGACCGGATGTTCGCCGAACGGCACACCGGCTACCCCGTCGTCGACCGGGAGCGCGTCGTCGGCGTCGTCACGCTGAGCGACGCACAGTCGGTACAGGAGGTCGAACGCGACGCCTACACCGTCGAGGAGGTGATGACCAGCGACGTTCGCAGCGTCGGGCCGGACGCCGCGGCGATGGACGCGCTCGAACGGATGCAGGAGGCCGACATCGGCCGACTGCTCGTCATGGACGGCGAGGAACTCGTCGGCCTCATCTCGCGGACCGACCTGATGACCGCACTCGACATCATCAAACAGGGCGGCTCGGTCGGGCGAGAACAGGTCGACACGGACGTGCCGGGCGTCGAGCGCCCGAGCTAACGGAACTCGTCGGTCACCTCTTTTAGTTCGACTTCGCCCTCCGGGACGCGGTAGGCGACCACGACCTCCCGGTCGGCGTCGGGGTCGTTCGTCGTCTTGTCCACCGCGTAGCCGACGTAGGTGCACGAGTCGCGGGTGAACTCCACGACCGAGTAGCCCCAGTTGTGCGAGTCGAAGAACTCGATGTGCGGGTTCATGGCGGGAATCAGCCGCGAGAGCAGTGGCTCCGTCAGCCGCTTGCGCCACCCGCGCGTCAGGTGGAGCGCCTCGGCGACGTTGAGCGAGGTGACCGCCGGCGTCATGAACTCGACGCCGATGCGCTCGCCGGTCGCGACGCCCCGACCACCCGTCACCCGCCCGGGGTACGCGGTCCGCTTGTACGCCGCGATGTAACAGTGCATGTCGCCGGTGAGCGTGACGAAGTTGTCGACGCCGCCTTCCACGAGTGCGCGCGTGACGTTCTGTCGCTCGCGGGTGTACCCGTCCCAGCCGCCCTGCACGGGGTAGAGCGACAACGGCCCGGAGCCGAGCCGGAACGGGACGGTGAGCACCTCGTCGGCCCAGACCGACCACGTCGCGTCCGACTCCGTGAGCGTCTCGACGAGCCACTCGCGCTGCTCGTCGCCGAGCATCGTCCGGCCGGGCGGCTCCCGGTGTGGTCCCACCTCGTCGACGGTGGGGATGACCTCGCGGGGCGGGTCGCGGAACAGCCGCTCGTCCGTCATCGCGAGGTCGACGAGGTCGCCGAACTCGAAGTCGCGCCACAGCCGGAATCGGTCACGGAGCGAGTCGCCGTTCGGGTCGTACTCGACGCGAGCTGGCATTTGTTCCCACCATGCATGCATCGCATCGGCGACGAGTCGGGTCATGAACTCGGGGTCGTCACTGCGTGGATGGTCGCCGGCGGGCGCGTCCGACCGCCGGTCCCAGTACACGTCGTTGACCATCTCGTGGTCGTCCCAGCCGGCGATGAGCGTGTGGGATTCGAGCGCCTGCTGGAGGAAGCGGTCGGAGCGGTACTCGCGGTAGAGATACCGGTAGTCGTCGAGGGTGTGGACGCGGTCGTTACCGCTCGGCAAGGTCAGTTCGCGCCCCTCGTAGTCGTAGGAGCCGAACCCCTTGAAATCGCCCGCGTCGGACTCGTAGATGAAGTCGCCGACGTGGACGATGAAGTCCACGTCCTCGTCGGCGACGTAGCCGAGCGCGGGGTAGTAGCCGTTGAGATAGTTCTGACAGGCGAGCACGGCAAAGGATACCGACTCGGGGCTGTCGTCCGGTCGCGGCAGGGTGCGACAGGTACCCGTCCGCGAGGCCGTCCCGTCGAAGACGAACCGATAGCGGTATTCGGTGTCGGGGTCGAGCTGGCCGTCGAGATCAACCTTCACCGTGTGGTCGTGAGCGACAATCGACTCGCTGTCGGTCATCACGCCGTCGTAGACGATGTCGGTAAAGTCGTCGTCGCGGGCGACCTGCACGGCCAGCGGCGTCTCCGGGTCGAACGCCGCGGGCGCGAGCCGGGTCCAGAGGATGACGCCCGTCGGCGTCGGGCCGCCGCTGGCGACCGACTGTGGAAAAGTCGCGTCCGGGTCCGCGTCGGGGTCCACCGCGAACGCCTCGGCCGAGCCGGACGCGGGTTCGGTCGCCAGCGCGAGGTCGTGGGCCTCCAGTTGCGAGAGCAGTTCGCCGTGGTCGTCGCCCCGCCGCGGCTCGTCGCGGCCCCCGAGGTCGGTCATCCACATCTGGTTAGACGGCACCGTCTTGTGAGTTGCGGCCGATGACGCGGTAGTGTTCAGGTAATAGTGGCTCCAGAGAGTGGGCGGACAACACAGTGTAGAAAGCGCCCGGCCCCTTTCAGTCCCACCCACCGCGGTTTCTCGGTTGAGCGACGATCCACTTATCTGAACACCGACGGCGAGGGAGCATTCGGCGCGACGACCGCGGACGACGCGGCGGCGCTCTCGCGAGCCGGCGCGATCCCGGACGCTCGACCGGTCAGCCGAGGCCGACCCGGTGACGGAGTTCCGCGGCGGAGACGCGTCCGTGGTCGGCACGCCGGTGACAGCCCGGACACAGCGTGACGAGGTTGTCGAGCGTGTGGGCGTCCGCGAGCGTCGTACCCGACGCGTCGAGGAATGCCCGCACCGGTACGATGTGGTGAACGTCGGAATTGCGGCCGATTTCGTCGGGGGTCGCTCCACACAGCACGCACTCTCGACCGTCGCGTTCGAGTGCTCGTCGTCTGACGCGTCGCCATCCCGGCCCGTAGTCGCCGGTTGGTCCTCCCTCGTAGTTGGGGTGACCCTCGCCGGTGAACGCCTTCGAGAGCCACGCCGCCTGACACGCCTTGCTACAGAAGTTCACGTCATCGTTCACCGCGTTCGGATATCGCTCGAACCGACTCCCACAGGTGTCACAGGTAATCTCGATTTGGCCACCGTCGTACCGTGGACTGTCCTCACCGGTGAGCGGCACGGTGTGTCTCCACCCGCCCGCTTCGACGCACTCGTTACAGAACCGCCCCGGCTTCTCCGAGGGGTAGTACTCGAACGACGTTTCACACTGTTCGCACGACGTCTCCTGTTTCGCGCCGCTGTAGTTCGGGTTGTCCTCTCCCGCTCGGGACACCGCCTCCTCCCGACAGTCGTCGGAGCAGTACTTCCGTTCGTACTCGCTGTAGAACTCGGTGCCACACGCCGCACACTCTCGATTCGGCAGTGGGTCACCGTGCGCATGTGCGTGGTGAACCCGTACACCGCGTTCCGAATCGAACTGCCGATCACACGACGGACACTCAGGGGCCATGTCCTCGCTGTGTGCGGCTTCGTATATCAGAATCGGCCTCCAGTGGTAGAAGTAGTACACCGGTCCTCACTTCCACATATAACTGATAGTTATAAGGTCCGAGCACGGGAATTGAACCCGTGTCATCACCGCCACAGGGTGATAGGATGCCACTACCCCAGCTCGGACACGCATCCGAGTGTAACCTACCGCTATTTGAATACCTTACGAAACGACCCCCAGCGGGAGTCACTCGGCCAGCGCGTCGGCCAGCGCCTCCGCCGGGTGTGCCGGCTCTTCGTCGGTTTCCTCCAGCTGTGAGCGACACGAGGCTCCGGGGGTGACGATGCGCTCGCCGGAACTCTCCGCGACTTGCTCGAAGAGCATGTCGCCGATTGCCATGCTCATCGAGTAGTGTTCGGCCTCGTAGCCGAAGGAGCCGGCCATCCCACAGCAGGTGGAGTCGAGCGGGTCGACCGCGTAGCCGGCCCGCCGGAGCACGCCGACGGCGTGGTGGTCCTTCTTCTCGGCCGTCTGATGGCAGTGGCCGTGATAGGTGACAGCGTCGTCGGCGTTCCAGTCGACCGCGTCGTCGAGCCGGAAAGCGTCGAGATACTCACAGAGGCCGTACGCGCCATTCGCGACCGCCTCGACGGCGTCGCGAGCGTCGTGATCGCGCCCGACGAGGTCGAGCGCGTCGGACTGGAACATGACGGCGTCCGACGGCTCGACGAGGACGATATCCTTGCCGGCGGCGACCTCCGGGGCGAGCGCGCGGGCATTCTCGACGGTCTCCTCGCGGGCAGTGTCGAGGAATCCCTTCGAGTAGGCCGGACGGCCGGAGTCGCGGGCGTCGGCGAGTTCGACGCGGACGCCGGCGGCTTCGAGTACGCGAACGGCTGCCTTCCCCACCTCGGGGCGGTTGTAGTTCGTGTACGTGTCGGGGAAAACGACGGCCGTGCGCTCGGCGTCGGTGGGGGAGACGGTCGCGCCGCGCTCGGCCAGCCAGTCGGCGAACGTCTCCCGGCGGAAGGTGGGGAGCGTCCGGTCGGCGGCGATGCCGAGCGTCCGCTCCATGAGGGCCCGTGCGCCCGGCAGCTTCGGTGCGCGGTTCGCCAGCGGCGCGAGCCGGCTCCCCCACTTCGAGAGCCGGTCGATATTGGCGAAGACGCGGTCGCGGAGGCTCGGCCCGCGCTCCTCGTGGGCGGCGTGTTCCACCTCGGCCTTCAGCTTCGCCATGTCGACGCCAGAGGGACAGTCCACCTTGCACCCCTTGCAGCCGATACACAGGTCGAGCACCTCGGTCCCGAACTCGGGGTCGAGCAGTTCCGACTCGTCGAGGTCGCCGTTCATCGCCGCGCGGAGCAGGTTCGCGCGGCCGCGCGTCGACTGTATCTCCTCTTCGGCCGCGCGGTAGGTAGGGCACATCACGCCGCCGGTGGTCGACTGGTGGCCGCGACAGCCACCACAGCCGTGACACAGCTCCACCATCCCCTGCATGCCGTTCTCCTCGGCCCACTCCAGCGCGGGGTCGAAGCCGGCGTCGAACTCGTAGCTCGGCGAAAGGCGGAGGTTCTCGGTCATGTCGCGCTCGCCACAGACGTTGCCGGGGTTGAGCAGCCAGTCGGGGTCGAACGCCGACTTGAGTTCGCGGAAGACGCGCCAGAGCCGCTCGCCGTACAGCTTCCGGTTCCACTGGGTGCGGGCGTGGCCGTCGCCGTGCTCGCCGGAGACACTGCCGCCGTACTCGACCACCAGATCCGTCACGGCGTCCGCGATACCTTCCATCGCGTCGACATCGTCGAGACTTTTCGTATTGACGAGCGGCCGGACGTGCAACACGCCCGGTCCCGCGTGCGCGTAGAAGGACGCGAACGTGTCGTGGTCCGCGAGCACGTCCTGAAAGTCGGCGACGTAGTCGGGAAGATTCGCCGCCGGGACGGCACAGTCCTCGATGAAGGAGATGTGTTTCGCGTCGCTCGTCCGCGAGAGGAGAATGGGCATCCCGGACTTCCGCATCTTCCAGAACTTCGCGCGGGTGTCGGCGTCGTGTGCCTCCATCGCGTGGGTGGCGTGCGGGTCGGCGTCCGTCCGCGCCCGGTCGTCGGTCGGCTCGGGTTCCGTCTCGACCGTCGGCACCCGGTCGGCCACGAGATTCGCCACCTGCTGGCGGCCGTCGGCGTCGTCCTCGGCGTAGAACTCCACGAGCAGGACGGAGTCAGTGCCGTCGGGGAGCAGTCCGACCACGTCCGCGAACTCCGGCGTGTCGCGCGCCAAGTCAAGCAGGGTGTCGTCCATCACCTCGACCGCGGCGGGCCCGTGTTCGAGGATGGGCGCGACGTCCTCCATCGCGTCGAGCAGGGACTCGTAGGTGAGCAGCGCGACGGACTTCGTCTCGGGGGCCGGTTCGAGGGCGACGGTGGCCTCGGTGATGACGGCGAGCGTCCCCTCGCTGCCGGCGAGCAGGCGCGCGAGGTTGACCGTGCCGGCCTCGCCCTCCGGGTCGGTGCCGGTGCCGTCGGGGCGGGGTCGCTCCCCACGGAAGTCGTCGACCAGCGCGTCGAGATTGTAGCCGGAGACGTTCCGCTTCAGGTCCGGGTAGCGGGCGTCCACCTCCTCGGCCTCCTCGTCGAGGATGCGAACGACCGCGGCGTAGATACGGGGGAGGAGCGCCTCGGCATCGGGGTCGGCCTCGGCGCGCAGTTCCTCGACGGCCACCTCGCCGAATCGCGTGACGGTGCCGTCCGCGAGCACGGCCTCCACCTCCTCGACGTAGTAGTCGGTCTTTCCGTAGACGAGCGAGTGCGAGCCGGTCGAGTTGTTGCCGATTGCGCCGCCGAGCACACTCTTGTCACCCCACGCCGGGTCCGGGCCGAAGGTGAGGTCGTGGGCGGCGGCGGTCTCGTTCAGCTTCCCGATGGTGACGCCGGGACCGGCCGTCGCCGTGGCCGCGTCAGGGTCGATCTCGGCCACGCCGTCCATGTACCGCGTGAAATCGAGGACGACCGCCTCGTTGACCGCTTGGCCGGCGAGCGAGGTGCCGCCGCCCCGTGGCAGGACGGGAATCCCCTTCTCGGCGCAGTAGGACACGACGGCGGCCACGTCCGCGGTCGACCGCGGGAGGACGACCCCGACCGGGAGCATCTCGTAGGCGCTGGCGTCGGTCGCGTACAGCTGCCGGGAGTACTCGTCGAAGCGCACGTCCCCCTCGACGCGGGCCTCCAGCGCGGCGACGAGGTCCGGGCGGGCCACGTCGCCGCCGGTGTACTCGTAGTCGGCGGCCCCGTCGCCCGCGGGGTCGCCCTGCTCGTGTGTCGCCATGCCCCGCGTTTCGCCTGCAGGCGAATAAACGCCCGGCCACCGGCATCGGCTCCCTGACAACTGCTACTGCGTGGGACGATTGCTCATGTGCGGTGGCGCGCGCTGGCTCGCGTCCCGTCGCGAGCCAGCAGCGTGCGAGGGACGACTGAGCGAGTGACACGAGCGAAGGAGTCTATGCGGGACTCTCGCGCTAACAAGGCGTGGTTGTTCACTCCCATCCGACATAGACTCCGCGTACCCATACATCTCCTACGCTGACCGGTTCAGACGGAGCAAAACGGCTTGAGAACTGTTGTGTGCCATCTTCGATGCGAACGGAACGTTTTCACCCCTGAATCACGAGCTTTCACTTACGCGTGGCTATCACGGACAAGATCTACCTGAAGAACCACCGGCAGATATCCTCCCAGCTGGAGACCTCCATCCCCAAGAGTGCCTTCTCTGGGGCGACGATGGATCTGCTGTTTCAGGGCGAGAACCTCGCGACGCTCGACGAGGCGACGCAGGACCGCGTGCTCGACTTCGCGACTGACTTCCTCGACTGCGACTGCCAGTCGAATCCTCACTGTGGCCACCCCGAACAGAAGTTCGTCCGCTACCTGTTGGAACTCCGCGAGCAGGGGCTCGGGCCGGACGCCATCGTCGACGTGATGGGCGACGACTACATGCTGTACGCGTATCCGGGCGACGTGCTCTCCTTCCTCGACGACGCGGTGCGCTCGCTGGAGGCCATCGAGGAACTTGCCGACGTGGACGGCCACGACGACGCGGCGACAGAAGCACGCGAGCGGAAACAGCGGCTGTCGTAGCCAGACCGACCCGAAGCAGGGGCGGAGGCGGCGAGCGATTAGCCAGCGGTCAGTGGCGTCGCTCGCCGGCGGCAGGAACATAAGGAGGGCGTCGGGTCAGGGAGCGGTCCAGCTCTCGTCGCGGTACTTGTCGGCGACGACCTCGTCGCGGAACATGTCGATGATGTTCATCAGCTCCCGGACCTCCTGCTCGGGCACGCCGACGTGATACAGGGTCGCCTTGATTTCCGTGCGCACGACGTCGAACTCCAGTTCGGAAACTTCGAGTTCGTCGTGGGCCGCCTCCATGTCGCGACCGGGATACACCTCCGGTCCGCCGGCGTGTTCGATGGTCCACGCGGTGACGAGATACTTGAACCCGGCCGGGTCGTGTTCCTCGTGGAACTCCGCCGTCACGGGGTTCTGGTTCGCGGTGTCGTTCTCGAACAGCCGCTCGGTCAGCACGTCCACCGCCCCGGCGATGCCGTACGCGCCGCCGAGCCGTTCGTACAACGATTCTTGCTCCTCCATCCCTGCTTCGCTCATCGCGATTTCGTGTTATCTCTTATTCACCATAATTATTCTTGCCATAGTGCCGAAGCAACGCAGTAGAGATCGACGTCTCTCGATCTTGCACGGACCGGCCGGTCGGCGTCGGACTCGCGAGATCGAAAAGGGGGTCTCGGGGGTCAGGTCGTTCGGAACGCGCGGTCGCCGGCGTCGCCGAGTCCGGGGACGATGAAGCCGTCGTCGTCGAGTCGTTCGTCGACGGCGACGGTGAGGAGATCGACCCCGGGGAACGCTTCGTCGACGCGGACGAGTCCGGGCGGCGCGGCGACGGCCGAGAGCACGAGCGTCCGCTCGGGGTCGGCGTCGGCGAGCAGGTTCTCCAACACGGCGACCATCGTCGAGCCGGTGGCGAGCATCGGGTCGGCGACGATGACCGTGTCGTCCTCGGAGATGTCGGGCAGTTTCATGTAGTCGATGGTGATGGGGAACTCCCCCTCGTCGTTCATGCCGGCCTCCTCGTCGCGGCCGGCGGAGATGACCCCCTGCTTGGCGCGGGGGAACGCCTTCAGCAGTCCCTCGACGAACGGCGTGGCCGCGCGCAGCACGTTGATGATGACGACATCATCGAGTCCCTTCACGCGCTCGCCGGTGGTCTCCGACAGCGGCGTCGTGATGGAGACGAACTCCGTCTCCATCGCGCCGTCGATGATCTCGTAGCCGCAGATGCGGCCGAGCTTCACCAGTCCCTTCCGGAAGCTCACCTGCTCCGTCTCCGCCGAGCGGAGCCGCGAGAGTGTGTGTTTGGCGAGCGCGTGGTCGACGACGTACGCGTCGTCACGGTCCTCGATGGTCATACCCGAGTGACTGACGCCGAGCGGCAATAAGTCACCGACTCACCGCAGTACGACGAGATACGTCACGAGCGCGAGCACGAGCGTCGTGACCCCGACGTTTCGGGGCGTGAAGGCGAGGACGCCGATGAAGTCGAGCCCCCAGACGACCCCGGACGCGAAGGCGGCCGACAACAGCAGGTCGAGCGCGAGCAGGACGCGGATGTCGCCGTCGGAAGCCATCGTCCGCATCTCCCCGCGCGGGGACTTAGGTGTCACTCACCACGGCGCGCGCCCAGACGGACCCGTACGGTTTTGCGTCGAGTGGGCGTATCATCGGTCGTGGACTCCGAGCACGACGGCGGGCGCGACCCGGTGCCGTTCCTCGTCGTCGCCGCGACGGGGACGCTCGTGAGCGTCGCGTTCGTCCCGGGCTACGTCATGGCGCTCGGCGGGACGATGTGGCTCGGCGTCGCCGGGGCCGGCCTGATCGCGGTCGGCTTCACGGCCTTCGTCTACCGGCGGATGGGGTCGACGCGCCGCGACGTTCGTCGGGAACTCCCGCCGGAGACGCGCCTGCGGACCATCGTCTACGGCGTCCTCGTCGCGTGTGCGGCCATGCTCGGGCTCTCGCTGCTGTACGTGCTCGCGTGACGCCACCTCTTTGCCGGACTCCCGTGTAGCGGACCCATGCGCGAGGTCGAGGTCAGCCGGTTCGTCGCCGCCACGCCCGCCGCCGTCGAGCGGGTGCTCACGCCCGAAGGCATCGTTGCGGCGGAGGGGAGTTTCACCGTCCGCGAGGTTCGCGAGGCCGAGGCAGGGACGCTCGTG
>PXSB01000025.1 GCA_003023185.1 Halobacteriales archaeon QS_9_67_17
CCACAGCGTGACGGCGTTGGTCAGCGCCTCGTACTCGGCCATCGCGCCGCCGTCTTCGGGTTCGACGAGTCCGCGCGGATGATAGATGCGGTTGTAGACTGTACAGCGCCACGCGCCGTTCTCGTTGAACGACTTGTGGAAGAAGGGCGACTTGCGGACGCGTGTCGACACCAACATCTCGATGTTGGGGTCGCCGGTTTGCCGCAGATTCCTCGGAACGGTCCGATCCGACTGATCCACACTCGGGTGGTTGGGATGGTCTTGCTCGTTCGACATTCACGAGAACCGAACAAGCACCTGCTGATAAAGCATCACCAGTACTCCCGCAGGGATTTAATTCGGGGTCGCTATTTCGGCACTCGTACGGGCTTGTACAGCGCCAGTAGCGTCAATTCAACTACGAAGTTCGCCGACGCGGTCGATGATCTCCTCGGGATCTCATTTTTGGAAGCGTCGCTCGCAGGGCGGATACAAGAGTCGTTTGAGCTTTCCCTCTCTTTAGTACATAGCCGGGGGAACCTATGGGTGATGGCTACCACAGTTGATCCACGAAAACCACTCGGCATTGTGTTACTCGTTATTGGGCTGGGTCTGGGCCTCGCGCAGTTGAGTACCTTTCCCGGGATGCTCTTCGGCGGGTGTACTGAGGTGAACGCTCAAGACGGAGATGGGCAGGGAATTGGCATTATCGGTGTCGAGGGTACGACTCTGCTGTACACACCTGACGGAGTGAACGAGTGTCGCATACCGCTTCCCGCGGTCCTCGCTCCGATTGGACTCACCACTGCCGGTGGCGGACTACTCCTGTCCGCGCGGTGATAGCCACAACTTTGTTTTGCTTGGCGGGGAGCCACGTCGTTCATCGTAGGAGTGCCATCGCCAAATGTCACAGCGATGCCATCATCGCCGTCCGTGTCCACGTCGGACACAGCGATGACCGTCAGCCCGACCTACCCGATCACTCCGGCGCTTGGTACAGGACGTCAAACCCGTGGGCGGCGTACGTCAATCGGCCGGCCGCCAGTTGCGTTCGGCGCGTCGTAAGCCAGTCGGCGGCACCGTCGACGGTCGTCTCGGCTAGCGCGTCCGCAACGAACCCGAGGATGCACTCCAAAAAGTACGCCTCGTCGGCGAGGTACCGGCCGTCGCGAGGCCGGACCACCCAGTCGGAGCCGCCGACCGCCAAGAGGTCGCCGTCGCGGTCGCGAGCCGCGTCGATCAGGTGACGCCCGGCGTGGGCGTCCCGCCCCGACTCGGCGTCGATGGCCCCGTGGTAGGCGTGCTCGACTGCCTCGTCGGCCGGGTGGTCGGGCTGGAAGATGGTGCCACCGTCGAAGGTGATCGGCAGGTACGCGAGCCCACCCGGCGCGAGCGCCTCCTCGATTGCGTCGAGGAGATCGTCTACCGGGACGAGATCCGCGAAGGACCGTGCGATCACGCAGCCGAGACCGTCGGCCGCGGCGAGGGCCGTGAACGCGTCGTCGCGCTCGAACGTCACCGACAGGTCGCCGACCGTCGCTCCCCGCTCGGTCTCGGTCACCGGCCAGCCCCGGTATCGACAGGCCGCCGGCCTGACCCCCCGGGCGAACGCGACGACGGTCTCGTCGGCGTCGACTCCATGATAAGTCCCCGCATCGACGCCCCACTCCAGCAGCCACGAGAGGGTCGTGCCGGTGCCACAGCCGATGTCGAGCACTGTCGGCGACGACCCCAGTGCGTCCAGCAAACAGTCGCGAACGCGCCGGTCGTACGCCCGGTCGTCGACGGTCTGCTTGGCCTCCAAGTACCGCGTCGCGGCGTGGCTCATGCGTCGAGCGAGCGCGCGTGACTCGCCCACGAGTCGTCGTCCTCCCAGACACGGACGGTGAGGTGCGTCGGCGTCGGGTCCTCGAACGCGCTCTCGACGCGGTCGCCGATCAGTCGCGCGAAGTGTTCGACGCTCGGATTCAGCCCCTCGAACTCGGGGAGGTCGTTGAGCAGGGTATCGCGGTAACGATCCTCCACGTCGTCGAGGACATCGTGGACGTCGTCGATGTTCACGAGGTAACCGAACGGCCCGAGTTCGGGACCGGCGAACTGCAACTCGACGGTGAAGCGGTGGCTGTTGACCTCTCCCTCCGGGCCGGGGTCGGGGACGGTCAGGAAGTGCTGTGCGATGAACGCTCGCGAGACGGTCAGTTCGTAGGTGTGGGCGTCGGTCATGGGTACTCGAACAGAACCTGCAGTGCGCCGTCGCGGCGCTGGTCGATCAGCCTGTACGCCTTCGCGGCCTCCTCGATGGGGACGCGGTGGGTGATCAGCACGTCGGCCGGGAGCGTCGCCAGTCCATCGAGCGTGACCTCCGAGCGTCGCTCTCTGGTCCAGCGGCCGCGGACCTCGGGGTCGGACTTGGTGCCGTACCACGATCCGACGACGACGCGACCGTCGTATCCCGCGGCATCGACGGCGGCATCGAGTGCGTCGGGCTGCCCGGACAGTTCGTACACGAGGTCCGCTCCTGCGGCCCCGGCGGCGTCATTCCAGCGGTCCGGCGAGAACGCGTCGGGCGTGACCGCGTCGTCGGCCCCCAGAGTCAGCGCCCGCTCGCGGCGGTCGGCGAGCGGTTCGACCACGACCAGTTCCGACAGCGGGAACGACGAGAGCCGAGCGACCGTACACAGACCGATGACGCCGGCCCCGAAGACGACGACGCGCTCGCCGATCCGCGGCCGCCCGTCCATGACGAGCGTCGTTGCCGTCTCGACCGGCGGGTACAGCGTCATCTCCGTCGGCGTCAGGTCGTCTGGAACCGGGACGAGCGCCGACGGCGTGGCGGTAAACCGTGTCTCGTGGGGGTTGAACGCCAGCACCGTCCGCCCCAACCAGTCGTCGTCGACAGCCGTCCCTGTCTCGGCAACGTCGCCGACGGCGGCGTATCCGTACCGCAACGGGTACGAGAGGTCGCCGTCCAGCGCGTCGAGGGTCTCGTCGGCCGGCAGGTCGCTCGGAGCCTCGCCGCGGTACACGAGTAGTTCGGTCCCAGCACTGATCGCCGAGAATCTCGTCTCGACGACCACCTCCTCACGCGTCGGGTCGACGCTCCGCGACCGCAGTTCGACAGTCTCTCGACCGGTGAAGTACAGCGAGCGCCCGTCCATCAGTGGTCCGCCGGGACGCGGTCGGCGCCGTGGATGCGCGTCCCGGTCTCGCGACACCGTTCGAGGGCGTGTTTCGCTGCGTCGCCGGCGGCGTGTGCCGTCGCGCCGCGACCGATCCCGACCTGAAGCTCGATGCCGGTCTCCGTGGCCACGTGGTCGACCGCAGTCTCGTACGCCGCCGGATCGAGGTCCGGGCAGACCGCGATGACGTTGTCGCCGCCGACGAAGTGCGCGAGGCCGCCGTGCTCCGACCGGAGATGTGTCGCAAGCGCCAGCGTCGCCCGTCGTATCGACAGCGTCACGTCGACGGCGTTGCGCCGGTCGGTGTGTTCGCCGGTTACGTCAACGACGTCGAAGTGTGCGACCGTCACCGACCCGGTGTCTCCTGATTCGGGCGCGTCACCGACCGCCATTGCCTCGCTGCGGCCCCCGTCCTGCGCGCCGCCCGCCGCCTGCAGGCGCTCGCTCGCGACGCCCAGCGCGGCGGCTGGCGTCGACGCTGCCCCGAGACCGACGCTGACGGTCACCGGATACCGGGTTCGGACCCGGCGCTGGAACCGTCGGAAGTCGTCCGGCGTCGCCTCGTTGGCCACCGCGTACATGTTGTCGAACCGGCCGTAGAAGGCGTACCCGTCGCGTTCGCCGATAAACGCTGCAAAATCCGCGAACAGCGATGCCTGTAGCGACTGGAGGTCGGTCTCTCGCCGTGGCTCCGGGCTGACCGTCCACGGGCCATACTCGTCGATCTGTACCAGTCCGGCCCGTATCTCTCGGCTCATCTACCCGGACCCAACGGTCGGCTGGTATAGATTCTTTTCACATAACGAACCCTCCTCAAGCGATCACTCTCCCACCAGTGCGTCCAGCCGTCGTCGGAACCACTCGCGAACGAGGAGTCGCTCCGCGAGGAGAACGGTCCCGACCCCGAGCGCCACACCGACAACCGTATCGGACAGGTAGTGCGTCCCGAGGTACACCCGAGAGACAGCGATCAACAGCGCGCTGGGAGCGACAACGGCGAGCGGCAACCGCTCGGAGCGACGCGCGACCGTCGCGTAGACGGCGACTGCGGCGGCGTGGCCGGACGGAAACGATGTCGCGACCGTCTCCGCGCCGCCGGTCATGCAGACCGGCCGTGGCGGGTAGGGCCGACGGACCGTGAGCATCAGCGTGGCGACGATCACGCCCGTGACGGCTAGCGCGACCAGCGTGAGGTGGAACTCCCGTCGCCAGCCCGCCAAGTAGTACAGGCCGAGAAACGCCAGCCCGGCCGAGACGGATCCCAGACCGGTGACGGAGTTCATCACTTTCGTGAACAGCGGCCGTCGGAGTTCCGCGACTCCCTCCGCGACAGCGGTGTCGACGCCGACGACCCACTCGGCGGCAGCTCGAACGAGATCTTCCATGTGCTGCGGTGTCTACTGGCCGTGCCGACAAGGGCGCTACGGGCCGGCGGGCCGGTCGTCTCCCGCGCCGTCGCCGCTACGGGAGCGAGCGAGCACTACCGCCGCGCCCACCCAGATCACCACCTCCAGATAGAACGACGGCGTCCCGGCGTAGTAGACCGCGAACGATCCGGGCGGGATCGCGAGCGGGTCCGCAGGCGCGACCACGGGCCACCCCAGCGACAGCACGCTCTCGGGACGCCCGTTGACGACGACGTGGACGACATCGAGGAGCAGGTGCGACCCCCAGCCGACCGCCACCGCCAACCCTGTCCGCGCGACTAAGCCAGCCATGACGGCGACGGGCAGCCACAGTACGGAGTGTCCAACCGAGTGATAGAGATCGACGACCCCGACCGTCGCCATGGGCTTGTCGACAACGTCCGGTAGTGCGGCGCCGACGACCAGCCAAGGGGTCGGGAGCCGCGCCGTCCGCCCCAGCAGGCCGGCGACGAGGAGGTGCGTCGGGAACAACACACGCTACACTACGCGCGCGAGCACTTCACTGGTGCCACGAGAGCCGGCCCGACACCACCAGGAAGTCGCGCGCAAACACCGCCAGCGACGGCGCGAGCACGAGTGGCGCCAGCGTCAGCGACAGTGACCGCGGGACGGCGGGCACCAGCGCCGCGGTCAGGAAGACCATCTGGACCCCGGCGAGATATCGCCCGGCATCGCTGTCCGGCGGGTCGAACAGCGGGCGTCCGGCGAACCGCCGCCACGCGAGTCCGCCGCGGTAGACGTACCGGGCCGCCGACAGCGAGAGATACCACACCGGCAGTGCCCCCCACGCGACGGCGACGAGCGGTGCGACCACGAAGCCGAACGTGTCGAACGCCATGTCGAGACGCTCGCCGAGAGGGGTTTCCTCACCGACAGTGCGCGCTACCGTCCCGTCGAGCCCGTCGAGCGCGGCGCCGGTTCCGTACGCCACCGCGGGAACCCACCCGAGGTCGGTTCCGGGCGGGACGAGGGCGAACCCAGCGACGACCGCGAACAGCACGCCACGGACCAGCGTGACCGCGTTCGCCAGCCCGAACAGCGGTCGCCACGCACGTCCCGAGGCGGGGTCCCCGTCCAGACACCGGCCGACGTACCAGAGCAGCCCACCCCAGCACGCGCCGGCGGCGAGCGCGACCGGCTCCGGGAACGAGACGGTCCGTAGCGCCACCGCGAGCCCGACCGCACCGAGCACTGAAACGCCGACGCGCGCACCGGCGACCAGCGACCGCTCAGCGACCGAGTGTGTCACCGTCACTTCCCTCCCTGTGGCCGTCGTCGCGGGCATCCGTCCGGTCGCCGCAATGCGTCGCCATCGTCAGGACCGCTGCAACAGCGCGACGAGGACGACCACGAGGGCCACCTGTGCGACCTTATCGACCCACCCGAGCGTCCCAACGTCCGCGGGGAACGACTTCGGGCCGCCGGCGAAGTTGAGAGCGTACCACAAGACGATCTGCACGAGGGTGAACGGGACGCCGACCGCGTACACCGCGCGTCGCCGGTAGTCGAACAGGACGAGCGCGACCGCCCCGAAAAACCCCAGCCCGGCCAGCAGAAAGCTAATGCCCAGTCCCGACGGTGCGAACCCGATCCCGAGCCGGAGGTGTACCACACCGGTGACGACCGCGGCGACGATTCCGACCCAGTGGAGACCACTCAGCGACGCCGCGTCGAGTGTGATGCCGTCGGCGTTGCTCGTTGACATACCTTTGGCTTGGGACAGGCGCAGATAGTAGTGGTGACGCAGGGGACGCTTACCGCGAGTGGACGCCCTCAGCCTCGGCGCTCGAAGTCGGGATCGCGGAGCGCGTCGACGCGCTCCATCGCCGACGGTGGCAACCGCTCGGCGACGGCGGCTACGTTCGAAACGACGTGACGGGGCGTCGTGCTCGACGGGATGGGGACGACGCCGCGCGTCGCGTTCCACGCCAAGACGACACCCGCCGGCGAGAGCCCCTGATCCTCGCCGACGGCCTCCAGCACCGGCTCGTCCAGCAGTCCGGGCGCCGACAGCGGCGAGTGCGCGAGGACGCGAATACCGCGGTCGTGACAGGCCGCGATGAGGTCGCGACGGGGGCGGTACGGGTGCCGCTCGACCTGCACGACCGCCGGGCGGAGCCGTCCGGTCTCTACGACCGTCTCCAGTTGCGACACCGAGACGTTCGAGAGGCCGACCGTCCGCGCCAGCCCGCGGTCGTGGACCGCCTCGAGATTCTCCCAAGCCCGTGCGAGGGACACGCTCGCGGTTTCGATCTCGCTGTCGCCCTCGGGGAACGTTAGCCGCTCCTGTTCGGCGATGGGTTTCTCGGCCAGTCGCTCCAGCGGTCCTCGGTGCGCCCAAGCCTCGGGCCAGTGCAGCGCGTAGCAATCGAAGGCGTCGACGCCGAGTTCCGAGAGGCTGCCGCGGGCGGCCGCGAGCATCTGCTCGCGACGGTGGTTCGTCCGCCACGGCTTGCCAAGCAGGAACACGCCCTCGCGGCTGGGCGCTCCCGGCGCCGACAGGAGCGCACCGATCCGGTGTTCGTTGCCGTACAGCTCTGCCGAGTCGAGCAGTCGGTAGCCGGCATCGAGCGCCGTCGCGATTGACTCTCGCCGGTCGACGTACTCGCCGTCGCGGTACCGCGAACAACCAAAGCCGATTGGCGGGAGTCGGAGCGCGGCCGCCTCCATCGCATCGTCGCGATCCGACGGTCGGACGACCGGCTCCGGAATCGGGTCGGCGGTCGCCCCGCAGTCGGCAACCGAGATCGGGCCACCGTCACGCGCGGCGGTCTCGACGGCGTCACAGACCGCAACGACGTGGGCGCCGCGTCGACCCGTCCGTCGCGACGGCTCGCCGTCGGCGATACCGGCCGCAAGGCGCTCGACGGCGTCGACGTACGAGAGCGACGACGCCGGGTACTGGGACGGGACCGCCGTGTGGCCGCGACCGTTCCGACCGTACTGCACGTGGTCGACGGCGGTTTCCATCGCACCGGTGTCCGAGAGATACAAGGAGCCGTCGTCGCCGTGCAGTTCGAGGCCGTAGAACTCCCGGCTCCGGTGGGGGGCGTAGAAACTTGCCGTCAGCCGGACCGTCGGCCCGGTCGCGAACGAGAGCGTCGCCTCGATGTGGCTCGGCGCCGACGGGCGCCGCTGCTCGCGGGCCGGCCAGACGTTCAGCGCGTCGGCGACCCGCACGCGCTCGACCGGCCCGAACCACGACACCAGTAGCGTCAGCGGATAAACGGCGCCGTCGTACAGCGGGCCGACCTGCAGAAAGGAGTCGGGACGGTCGTGCCAGTCGGTGACCCGACCGACGTGAGCGTGGGCGTACCCCAGCCCCACGCGGCCGAGGCGCCCGTTCGCGAGCAGCCCCGCGGCGCGCCGCTGGGACGGCCCACGCGGAGTCGCGGGCGCACAGCCCAGCGCGAGCCCCCGGTCGACGGCCGTCGCAAGCAGGTCCCGCGCCGTCTCCGCGTCGAGCGCGAGCGGCTTCTGTGAGTACACGTGTCGGTCGGCCGTCAGCGCCGTCTCGGTCACCGCCCCGTGTGCCGCGTGACTCGTCAGGTTTACCACCAGCGGCACGTCGAGGGCCGCCAAGGCCTCGTCGAGGTCGGTGAAGGCCGAACAGTCGTACTCCTCGGCGAGTGCCGTCGCCCGGTCGGCATCCAGATCGCACACGCCAGCTAGCGACAGCGACGTCGACGCGAGGTCGGCGGCGTACTCCGACGCGATGTCGCCGGCCCCGACGAACAGACACTCCACGTTCGCTTAGAGCGTCACACTGAACATAAACGCTCGCTCGCCGGTGGAGTTTTCCCACCCGACCGCCGACCCCCGGGCGTGAATCTCTCACCGGAGCCCGGCATGGGGCGCTTCGGGACCGCGTATCTGCGGGCGCTGCAGGCGGTCGGTCGACGACTGGACTACGGAACGAACGTCCTCGACCGCGAGTGGGACACGCTGGTCGTCCTCGACGCCTGTCGGGCCGACGCCCTCCGCGGCGTCGCCGACGCGACGGACCGCTTCGTGCGAGCGGACGTGGAGTCGCTACGGTCGGTCGGCAGTTGCTCGTCGGAGTGGCTCGAAAACACGTTCGAAGGTCGTCCCGAGACCGCCGCGACGGCGATGGTCACGGGCAACACTTGGACTGACCGCTATCTCGACCCCGACGACTTCGCCGTCTTGGACGAGGTCTGGAAGTACGCTTGGGACGACGACCTCGGAACGGTCCCGGCTGACGCGGTGACCGACCGCGCAATCGCGACCGCGCGGACCGGCGACCACGACCGCCTGGTCGTCCACTACATGCAACCGCACCATCCGTTCGTGGCCGATCCAATCGCCGGCGACGAGGGGATGGCCCGAGTTGGCAGCCACAGCAACGCGGCGAACCCGTGGGTTATGTTACGCCGCGGCGAACTGTCGACCGAGCGCGTGTGGGACGCCTACGAGGCGACGCTGCGGGATGTGCTCGCGGCGGTCGAGACGCTCGTCGCCGACATCGCTGGGACCGTCGCAATCACAGCCGACCACGGCAATCTCTTCGGCGAGTGGGGACTGTACGGCCATCCAATGCACACCCCCGTGCCGGCGGTCCTGACCGTCCCGTGGGTCGAGACGACCGGCGACGCCCGACAGGCCTACGAACCGACAATCGACCCGCCGGAACCGCTCCCGGTGTCGAGCGTGTACGGCACCGAGACCGACACAGAGCGACTGTCGGCGCTGGGCTACCGCTGACGCGGGGTCGTCACACCGCTTTCCGGTGAGTCGCAGCACGGCCCCGACACACCACCAAGCGACGAGACGACTAATTCGAGACCCCCGTCGCTGCCGGTTGCCGGCAGTATATGCGCGGCCCGGCGGAACCCCACATATGGCGCGGATCGCAGTGTTTCACAACACACTGGACTTCCAAGGCGGTGCCGACGGCGTCTGTCTGGCGACCTGCGAGACCCTGCTTGCCGACGGTCACGACGTCACGCTGTGCACGCTCTCGGAGACCGATCCGGCGGCGCTGGCCGAGCGTTTCGGCGCCGATGTCGAGGGTCTCGCGACCCGGACCGTACCGGGTGGGGACACGATTGCAACGGCGTTCGCCGAGGCGGCGCCGTGGATCGGCCCGCAACTCGCGTTGCGAAGTACCGTCGTCCACCGGTGGTTCCGGCGGCGGGCGGCGGCGTTCGACCTGACGGTGAGTACCGCAAACGAGATTCGCGTCCCCGGCCCCTCAGTGCAGTACGTTCACTATCCGCAGTTCTACCGGCGCCGGACCGGCAACGGAGGGCGACTGAACCCGCTGTGGAGCGCTCTCGCCGGCCCCGGTCGAGCGGACCTTCGGGACGCGACGCTGCTCGCGAACTCCGAGTGGACTGCCGACATCGTAGATCGAGTTTATAATCTCCATCCCGACATCGTTCACCCTCCAGTCGATCCGGTCGACGGTGGCCGCCCTTGGTCCGAGCGGGAGGCCGGCATCGTCGTCGTCGGGCGGATCGCCCCGGACAAACGAATCCACGAAGCGTTCGCCGTCCTCGACGGCCTCCGCGAGCGCGGTCGCGACATCCACCTCCACGTCGTCGGGTCGGCACCGCGGGCGTACCGTCGGTACGTCGACCGGATCACCCGGATGGCTGCCGAGCGCCAGTACGTGTCGCTCGAACGCGATGTCCAGCGCGACCGACTGATGGAACTCCTGAGGACGCACCGTTACGGGCTCAACGTTAAGCCCAACGAGCACTTCGGGATGTCCGTCGCGGAGTACGTCGCGGCGGGAATGGTCGCGTTCGCGCCCGATAGCGGAGGACAGCGGGAGATCCTGAACGGACGGGCAGACCGACTGTTCGACGACATCGACGGGGCCGTCGACTGCGTCGACGCGGCAATCGCGAACAGCGAGCGACCCTCGCTCCGGCGAGACCGGTTCAGCCGCGAGCGGTTCGCGGCGGCCGTCAGCGAACACGTCGCCGAGCGACTGTGAGTGTGGTTTCACCGCTCGACGACGACCGGTCGTTCCACAGCAGTCCGCCGGCGCTACTCAGCGCGAACCGGCAGCACCTCGTCGGCGTCTGGCTTCGGCTACACCAAGGTTGCAACGGCACTCCGACCGGTGACACGACGACCGAGCGGCTCGAAGTGGGCCTCACTCGTCGACGTCCGTATCGTCGAGCGTCGCGGCGATGAGGTTCCCGACGCCCCGGCGGAGCCGCCCGCTCATCGCCGTCGACGATAGGCCCATCTCGTCGGCCACCTCGCTGAGCGAGATGTCGCGCGGCTCGTTGAAGTAGCCCGCTCGGTACGCCGTCGTGAGCGCCACGCGCTGTTCGTCCGTCAGCCCGTAGGACCGCTCGCCGACGTCGCCGCCCGTCCCGTATATCTCGATGATGTCCAGCGCGATGTCGTTGTCGTTCGCGTACTCCCAGACGGTGTTGAGCGCCTGCCGGTCGGGCAACAGGAGTCGGACGAGCCAGCCCATCCCCTTCGTCTCCGTCTTCATCATGAAGCCGTTGACCGACGTGACGACGGGGCTGATGAGCTTCGTCTCCGACGTGTGCTCGATGTAGTACATTCCGACGCCGTCGGTCCAGTCGACGCCCTCGTAGTTGGCGACGGTAGAGTCCTCGTCGAGCGCGGCTTCGAGGGCCGCCCGGTCGTCGTGTTCGACGAGGAACGGAAAGACGCTCGCGTCCGGGTCCGTGTCGCTGTGCGTGATGACGCGGATGTACACGTCGCCGAGCCGTCGCAGCGTCGGCACTAAGGCGAGTCGCTCGTGTTTCACGTGGAGCTTCACCGTGATCGACATCGTGGCCTCGTAGCCGGCTGTCGGCGCGGTCCCCCGTCCGGCGTTCTGTTGTCCTGTTTGACACCGACGTTCATAACAGTATCCGTATACGGTCTGAGGGTTTCGGTGAGGAGTTTTGACGCCGGCAGTTCTACGGCCCGATGCCATCAGGACGGGACGCGACGTGCAAACTCGACCGGATCGCGGAGCGACGCGGCTTGGACGACATCGACGAGCGACCGGCGACGCTCGGCTGTCATTCGCCGCGGCGTTCCCCACAGATGCACCAATTTCACGACTCGTGTTAACATCTCGTATGTTTGCTAAATCGTGCTATTTCGAGTATTCGTTTAGAATACTTGGTGATAACTCGTAACATGAAAAATATGTACTTAAATCCGTGGAGATGTCCCCCCGGTAGCTCATCCACCCGACGCACCCATCTAAGATTGCTATGAGTGAGTCACAAACTGAGACGCGCAATCGGACTGAAGAGATGTATCTGCCGGCGATGACGGCGCGACCGACGTTCGGCTGGATCGAGACGTTCCTCAAGCGGCACTTCGGCCGCTACGGGGTTGTTCCGGTGCCGTACGACGCAGTCGAGCCGTAACGACGGATCGTTCCTTCTCTCCGTTCATCTCGGCCCCGTAGCGGGGGTTGCCATGAGGTGACACTGATACCCTGTCCGACGAACTACGGCCCGTTGACGCGGTCGGCGTCCGCGTACGCGGTCTCGCGGTGGCCGACCCGCTCGACGGTCGCGGCCTCGTCCGTCCGGAGGTCGGCGAGGAACGCGAACAGCTCCTCGAAGTCCGTGACGCCCTCGCGGACGAAGTACTCAACGTAGCGATGGTTGCGGCGGAACTCCCGCGCGACCGCGTCGACGGAGCGGTCCGTGCGGTCGGCGAGCCGCTCGAAGACGGCCGTCCGACTCGCCTCGCCCTCGTCGCCGAGTTCGGGATGGTCGTAGGCGAAGCGGAACCCGTCGTCGTGCGTGCGCTCGCAGATCCGGTTCCAGTAGATCGTCGTCCCGTCCCGGAGGCAGTGTGTGCCAACAGATCGCGGGTGAGCAGTTGCTCGGCCCGCTCGCGGACGTACGCGCCCGGGTCGTCCACCACGCCGTCGGTGCCGGTCTCCCAGACGCGCTCCTTACACCGCTCGATGAGTTCTCGGTCGCCCGGCAGCATGTCGGGTTCGAGCACGGCGTACTTGACCGTGAACGCGTCCCGACCGAGCGTGTGTTCCCGGTAGAGGACGACCGGCACCTCGAAGCCGCGGAACTCGACGGTGTAGCGCGCCAGTCGGTCGCTGGCGAGCCGCCGCACGCGGTCGGGCGCCGCCTCGATGTCGGTCGTTGCCGGCGCGAACGCCGCCGTGTGGACGACTAACTCCGCGCCCGCGCCGTCGACGGTCTCCACGCGCTCGTCGAGCGCGAGCGGGGTCGCCTCGCCGAGACACCGCTCCACGACGAGTACGCGATCGCGTCAGCGGCGGCTGTACCGTTGCGTCGGCGAAGAACTCGCGGAGCCGGGCGAGCGTCTCCCGCTCGCCGCGCGGCACGGCCGGCAGTCGCGTCTCGTAGGCAAACAGCGGGTCACCGGCCCGCTCGCGGATCGTGACGACGACACCCGGCGCGACGGTGTACTGGTCGCGGACGGCCGGCGCGTACCACGCGTCCGGCGACGACGGCGGCACCGGCGCGGGCACCTCCACGTTCGACATGAGACGACTGTGTGTTTATTTCAATATAAAATCTCGGAACGGAATTGGTGCCGCGTTTCTTCGCTCTCCGATCTGCACCGATTGGGTCGTTTCCTTGACCGAGGATGAACTCGCGGCGGAGACGAGATTACAGTGCTTAGGCACGCGAGCGACACCAGCAGGTAAATATGCGCCGAGTGAACATGTTCTACCGTGACCAATCGTATCGTTGGCGGCCTCCAGGATCAAGCGACCGTCGAACGACGTGTCGAGTCGGGAGCCGCTCCCGACTGGGTTGCTGCCCACTGGAATACTTTCCGCGACGGCCTGCTCGGCGAGCGGAACGGCGCGCCGTTTCCCTGCTTTTTCGGCGCCGAATCCATCTCTAACGGCGATCCGCTGTACACCGCAGTCCCCTCGATGACAGATAAGGACGCACTACTGAATCTGGGTCAGACGCTTCTCTCCTACCTCGACGTCCATCAGGAGCACAGTGATCGGGCGTCTCTGGTTGCGTTCTTCAGACCTCCCGAGCGGGAACTCTCAGAGGCCGAGTACCACGAGGCGCTCTGGCATATCCTCCAGTTTCTGCACGTGCACGATCCCGAGCCGTGGCCCGATGACATCCCGACCGATCCAGACGACCCATACTGGGAGTTTTCCTTCGACGGCGAGCCGATGTTCCCAACCTGCCGGGCCCCATTTTACGACACTCGGAAAAGCCGCTACTGCCCGGTCGGTCTCGAAATCACGTTCCAGCCACGAGCACTATTCGAGGATCTCGGCGTCACGGCCGACACGTCCGCGGGACAGCACGCCAGAGAAGTCATCCACGACCGCTTGGAGGACTACGACGGCGTCTGCCCCCACGCGAATCTGGGCGACTGGGGCGCCGATGGGGACCGAGAGTGGCCGCAGTACATGCTCTCGGAAGACGACGAGCAAGCGCCAGACGAGTGTCCGATCACGATCACGCGCGATCATCCGAAATCAAGCCGACGTATAGACGACAGAGATCTCCCGACTCCACCAGTCTAATCTGAGCGCGATCATCCCGTCGTCCACGTTCGACACAACTCGACCGAACCGGACTCCCCGCTTCGAAGGAGTCAGCCGGGGTTCCAGTACAAACCCGCCTTCGGCCCAGAACCAGACGAACCGGAGTTCATCAAACGAGTCAACGGTGCATTCGTCGACACCGGGCTAGAGCGGTGGCTCCGCGAGCGCAACTACGAAACGCTCGTCGTCTGTGGTCTGTCAACCGACCACTGCGTTTCGACGACGGCCAGAATGGCCGACAACCACGGGTTCGAGGTCTACGTCGTTGCGGATGCGACAGCAGCGTTCGACCGCACGCTGGACGACGAGCACTTCGATGCATCTGTCGTCCACCGGACTGCACTGGCACACCTCAGCGACGAGTTCGCAACGGTCATCTCGACAGAGAAAGCGACGAGCATAGACTGACTGCTTACTGGTAGGCGGAGCGACTGCAACGGATCAGCAGTAGGCAGCGCCGGAGACGTTCTCGGATAGAGGAGTGCTCGTCAGTTCTCAGCAGTCCATGACGCGAACGAATCGAGAGCGCAGCCCCGCCGCTCGGGGTGAGTGAAGATATGAGGTACGATTTGGGGGATGTTCCACCCGCCGTCTGACGACGCTCGCTCACACCCAATCTCTTCAGGAGGCATATTAACCACTATGTGGGGTGTATGTGAGAGTGCAGTCGTCAGGTCGACACATGACAGTCCACATCAAGCTCCACGGCGAGAAGGCCGAGCGGTTCGAGGAGATCAAGCAGACGGTAGCGTCGGAGCTGGGCTACGAGCCGAGCAATCCGGAGACGCTCGGTATCGTCATGTCCCGCGTCGACACCAACGACCTGAGCGTGCAGGAACTGCTGCTATCGAGCGGTCAACGGTAGCACGACAAGGTACGTCCCCACGCCACCCAACCCCCCACACCCCCTACCCCCAAACCACCACAGACGAAACAGGCCGGGCACGTTTTCCTCGCGTTTCTCGACATCTGGACTACCGCTTTCTGTTGTTTCGTCCGACGCCGAGCTACCAGTCGCTACGCTCGTGGTTAGTCGGTCGAATCCAAAGGAAAGCGCCGTCGTCGCCCGTGGTTCCGGCAGGCGTCGCGTCAGTCAGTCCGCGCCGGCGAGGGGTGCCTGCTCCGTCGACGTCGGCTCTACGTCGATGCCGGACATGATGATACCGACGACCTCGGGATTGCTCGGTTCGTATCCGAGCTGGTCCGACAGCGTCTCGCTTATCTCCTCGAATCGGTCCGCCTTCGACCCGTATAGCTTGATGTGGACTGTCATGGTTGTGCTCAAGTGGGTTCTGGATGGCACTGTCGCCGCTACCGTGTGCCCCTAGGTAGTGCCACGTCCGCTGTGACGTTCTACACAAAGACCGCTACCAGCATAGAGCCGCCACCTCAAATATTCAGGCCGGCTCTGCGATCCCAACTCCCGGCGAAATCACGACCCAAATCGCAAGCAGACGCACAGACTCTCTGGAACTTACTCCCGTCGTACCACTCGCGACGTTGGGATTCGCCGTTGTGATTAGGCGGCTTCGGAGAGAATGTTCGTGGTCGTCTCTACGACCCAATCTGATTGGGGTACGATTGGCCGGCTCAGACGCATGACGGACCAACCGAGCTGGTGACCCGATACGGAAGGCATCACGGCGACGACGTGGCCCGCACGCAGTGACTCAGAAAGTGACCCAAATCGTTTGATCGCGGGGTCGCCGGCCGACCGGCGATCAAACGATTTGGTGGTGCGGTGGGATCGTGGCCGTACTCTCGACACCGAGAGAAATTGATGGCGGCGTTCAGGCGATCTCTTCTTCGCCCACGAGCGTCTTCACCAGCTTCCGTTCGCCGGTGCGCAGATGCTGGTGGAACGTCGCGGGCGCGATGTCGAGCGTCTCGGACACCTCCTCGCCGGAACTGTCGCGCGGCCAGTCGAAGAAGCCGGCGTAGTAGGCCGCCTCCAGCGTCGTCCGCTGGCGCTCGGTGAGCGTCTCGTCGAGCGTCACCTGAAAGTCCCGGTCGGTCGGCACCGACCGCTCGCGGCGCGACTTGCTCACCAGCGTCGAGTCGGGGAACGTCGACTGGACTGCCTCAACCGTCGTGCGAACGTCTGCGCGCCGCGGGAGGTCGGCCACGACCGTTCCTTCACCGTCCTCGAAGGTTGCGGTGCGGACGGTCGCGCCGTACTCGGCGAGCGTCGGCGCCAGCGAGGAGTTGGCGACGACGAACTCGACGAGACAGGCGTCCGAGTCCTCGTGGTCGGTGACGAGCCGGGCGTGTTCGATTGCCGACGCCTCCTCGGCCAATTCGAGGACGCGCTCCGGCTCGGTCCCGCGGACGGTGAAGTACTGGAGATACGAGCCGTCCGACTGTGAGGTGATCCCCTCCATCTCGAAGGTCGCCCCGGTGTCAGACGAAGCCCGGACGAAGAACAGGTCGCGGTCGTGTACGTCGAGTTCGAGTTCCAGCACCTCGTCGGTGAGCAGCGCGCGCTTCCGCTCGACGGCGTTGATCGCGAGGCCAATCGTCTTCCCGAGTTCGAACAGCACCGCCTGCTCGCGCGTCCCGAACGCGTTCGCACGCGCGGAGTAGGCCACCAACACGTCGTAGACGGTCTCTTCGTACACGAGCGGGATGACGGCGGCGAACGACTGGCTCCCGCCGGGCGCACCGCTCTCCGTTGGCGCGTCGACTGCCAGCCCCTCGGGCAGTTCACTCACGTCCTGAATGATCTGCACGTCGCCGGTTTCGACCGCCGTCGCGACCGATGCGACCTCCTCGACGGTGAGCGACTCCTCGCCCACGTCGACATCGATACCCGCGCCGGCCTTCGGTTCGATGTGGCGGCCACCCTCTGCCTCGCCGATCCACGCGGCGTGATACAGCTTCGAGTTGGTGAGTGTCTCACACACCTGACTCTCGATCTCCTCGCGCGTCTTCTCCTGCACCAGCCCCTGATTCACGCGACGGATCACCGTGTTGATCTGGTTGAGCCGCTCCAGTTCGTCGCGGTGACGGCCGAGTTCGAGCTGCTGTTCCTTCACCTCGGTGATGTCGTCGATGACACCGACGAATCGGTACACCTCGCCGTCGTCGTCGCGCAGTGGGAAGGCGAAGCTGTTGACCCA
>PXSB01000018.1 GCA_003023185.1 Halobacteriales archaeon QS_9_67_17
TTCGGATGAACGACGTGTCGATGGCGACGGGGAACAAGACCGGGGTCGCGGTCGGCACGGGCAACTCGACGCTCGCGTTCACCACCCGGATGGACAACGGGCAGATCCCCGCGTGGTGGGCCAGCCACATCAACGGTAACGAGACCACGAACGTCATCATCGACGCCCGGGTTCGCACCTCGCTGCTCGGCGACCGCGAGTTCGACCTCCAGCAGAACCGACAGGTGACGACGAACCTCATCGGCCAGTTCAACTCAGAGCGGACGCGACCGGTGTCCGGGCCGTCCAGCCCTGTCTACGACAACCCCGTCTTGTACGTCAACGAGACGAGCGCCGAGTGGGGGGACGTGACCACGGAGCGGACGCCAATCGAGATGGCGTTCGTCGTCTACAACCCACAGCTGGAGCCATACACGCTCACGGAGGTCGGCTACGAAATCACGATGAACGGCATCCCGGTCGGGAGTGGCACGACCGACCGGTCGTACGTCATCCAAGGGAAGGCCACCGAGACAGTTCGGACGACCCCGACCATCGACAACGGCGAACTGCCGGCGTGGTGGGCCTCACATCTGCGGGCGAACCAGACGACGCAGCTCCGCATCGACTTCTACGCTCGGCTCGAACTTCCGGCGGGCGGGACGGTGCGGCTCCCGCTCGACGCGCTCACGTACGAGCGCACCATCGAGACGGATATCTTCGGAAGCGACGCGACCGGAGCGGACGGCGAGACGGCAACACCGACAGGGACCAGAAGCACGGAGACGACAGCCACCCCGACATCGACGGCGACGCCGGCACCGACGCCAACCCCGACACAGACGCCGACCACTGACACGCCGACAGAGACCGACGACGGATTGTTGTAGGACGCGTGGCGGCCGTGTCTGCGTCGAGCGGCAGGTCTTTTTACGCCCCGGCGGAAGCAGACCCATGGTCACCCTCGGGTTGGTCGTCGCGCAGTACGCCAAGAGTGGGGTCACCCACGAGATGGAAGCGGCGGCGCGCGAGGCGGCCGCGGAACGCGACGCGGAGATACGCGAGACGGTGGAGGTGCCGGGGGCGTACGACACGCCGCTGGCCGCCGACCGACTCGCGCGCCGCTCCGATATCGACGCCGTCGCCGTACTCGGGGCGATTGTCACCGGTGACACCGACCACGATCAGGTGATCGCCGACGCCGCGGCACAGGGGTTGACGGACGTGTCGCTGGAGCGTGACACCCCGGTCGCGTTCGGCGTCACCGGGCCGGGTATGAGCGCGGCCGAAGCCGACGAGCGGATTCCGAAGGGTGCAGAGGCGGTCGAGAGCGCAATCGACCTCGCGGCAGAACTCGAAGACGTATGAACTGGACATTCGCGGACCGAGTCGAACGTGTCGAACCGAGCGCGACGCTCGCCATCTCGAACGCCGCCGCCGAACTGGAGGCAGACGGGATCGACGTCGTCGATCTATCCGTCGGCGAACCGGACTTCCCGACGCCAGAGAACGTCGTCGAGGCCGGCAAGCGGGCAATCGACGAGGGATACACCGGCTACGCCCCGTCGGACGGCATTCCGGAACTGAAGGAGGCCATCGCGGAGAAGTTCGACGACGACGGCCTCGACTACGCGACGGACGAGATAATCGTCACGCCCGGCGGGAAGCAGGCCCTCTTCGAGACGTTCATGGCCCTGCTCGACGAGGGCGACGAGGTGGTGTTGCTTGACCCGGCGTGGGTGAGCTACGAGGCGATGGCGAAGATGGCCGGTGCCGACATCGAGCGCGTCGACCTGTCGCCACACGAGTTCCAGCTGGAACCCGCCCTCGACGAACTCGCGGCGACCGTCAGCGACGACACCGACTTCCTCGTCACTAACAGTCCGTCGAACCCATCGGGGGCCGTCTTCTCCGATGCCGCGCTGGAGGGCGTGCGCGACCTCGCCGTCGACCACGACTTCGCGGCGCTCGCCGACGAGATCTACCAGCGCATCGCCTACACGGACGAGACGCCGACCTCGCTGGGCAGTCTCGACGGGATGGACGACCGGACGGTGACGCTGAACGGCTTCTCGAAGGCGTACTCGATGACGGGGTGGCGGCTCGGCTACGTCGGGATGCCCCGCCCCCTGCGCGAGCAGGCGTCGAAGATACAGAGCCACTCCGTCTCGTGTGCGACCCACTTCGTCCAGCGCGCCGGCGTGGAGGCGCTCCGGAACACCGAGCACGCGGTAGCCGAGATGCGGTCTGCGTTCCGCGAGCGGCGCGACATGCTGCTCGACCTGTTCGCCGACCACGGCAAGGAGGTGCCGTTCCCCGACGGCGCCTTCTACATGATGCTGCCCGTCGACGAGGACGATCAGGCGTGGTGTGAGGGAGCCATCGAGGAGGCGCACGTCGCGACAGTGCCCGGCAGCGCCTTCGGGACGCCCGGCTACGCGCGGCTTTCGTACGCGGCCAGCGAACAGCGGCTACGCGAGGGCGTGGACCGACTGGTCGAGCACGGCTATCTCTGAGCGTCGACGAAGGCGCTCACGAGACCACTTTCCGCCCGGCGGAGATGGTAGTGGAGCGTCGCGGCCGAGATGTCGAGTTCGTCGGCCACCTCCTCGGCCGTCGCGTCGCGCGGCCACTCGAAGTAGCCGGCGTCGAACGCCGCGGCGAGCGCGTCTTCCTGTCGGTCGGTGAGTTCGATCTCGTCCGTCCACCGCGAGACCGGGCTCTGCTCGCCCGGGTCGTCGAGCGTGCGCTTCGCGACGAGTTGCGTTTCGGGGTAGACGGAGCGGATGTTTCCGAGCACGTCTCGGACGTCAGTCGCCGGCGGCGCGGTCGCCGTGACCAACGCCGCGGTGCCGTCCGTCCTAATGTCCTGAATCTGCACTCCGGCGTCGAGGAGTTTGCCCGCCGCCGACCGGTGGAACGTCACCTCGTACAGCTTCGCCTCCTCGTCGACCAGCCGACAGGAGTGGATGTGGTCGACGGCTTCCCACGCCGCGATGGCCGTCTCCGGGTCGGCCCCGTCGATGGTAAAGTACTCAACGACGTCGCCGGCCTCGTTTTGCGTCATCCACTCCATCTGTCCGGTGGCGTCCTCTTGGGCGGCGAGCGTGGCGAGCGGCACCTCGTCGCCGGTCAGGCGGAACTCCAACTCGATGCTCGGCTCCGAGAGGAGGATGCGCTCGGTCTGGGCGGCTCCGAGCGCGATGCTCGCGACGCGGCCGAGCTGTTCGAGCACGTCGGCCTCGAACTCGCCGAACGCGTCCGTCCGGTCGGTGTACACGATGAGCGCGGCGTTAGTCATCTCGCCTGACCCTATCGGGATGCCGATCCCGGAGACGATGACGTGTTTCGCGGCGAACTCCCGGACCGGTTCCGGCAGGTCGGAGTTCGGGATGTCGCGGACGATTGTCGGGGCGGCGTCGTCGAGGACGGCCTGTGCCGGTCGGTCGGCGTCGAGGGTGTCGTACAGGTCGGCGAGTTCCTCGATGGGCGTGGTCGCCGGACCGACGGTCGTCGTCGCCTCGATCCGCCCGTCGCGGTCCGAGTGGCCGATCCACGCGCCCCTGTACAGTCCGGTGTCGATGAGTCGCTCGCACAGCACCCGCTCTATGTCCGTCTGCGTACCGGCGCTGACGAGCGCGTCGACCGTCTCACCGAGGATACCGACGACGGCTTCCCGGACATCGAGGCGACCGTCGGAGTCGTCGGTCTCGTCCACCTCCTGCGTTCCCCCGTCCGTCGCCACTCGCTTGCCACGATGCGTGAACGGAGCGGTCGCCGCCGGCCGGCGGGCACCTCGGTCTGACTGTCGAGAGCACGCGAGGAGTCGACAGGCGCGCGGGGAGGGACTGGAGTCGTCGAGTGCGGCGGAGTCGATGGACACGTCGGACGACCCCGAGACTGGGCAGTCAGCGTGGAGGGAATGGGTGTGAGGGGCACCCTGCATACTGTGTAGTGAGACGTCACGGCCAATAAAAGGCCGTCACACGATCATTCGACCGGCGTCGAACGGAGCGCCTCGTCGAGTTCCGCGTCGCTCATCTTCGCCACCAGTTCCGTGAGCACCTCCTCGCGAGCGCCGGGGACGAACTTGATCGACCCGACAACGAGGTGGCCGCCGCCGCTGACGCCCGCGCCCGGAAGCTCCTCGGTGAGTTCCGTCACCATCTCCGGAATGTCGAGTCGGACGCCGTCCGACCGGAGCACGGCGAAGTCGGGACCGTAGCCGATAGTGATGACGGGGTCGCCGGTCTCCGTCACCTTCCGGTCGTGGATCTCGCCGGTCGTCTTCCCCGGTGCGGGGTAGATGAACCGGTGAGCGAACTCGTCGACATCGACTCGGTAGAGGTGGGCGTCGTTGTCGAGGCGTTCGTGCTCGATGTGTGACAGCGCGTCCTCGACCTGTCGTTCGACATCGCGTTCGGCACGCGTCGACAGGAACTCGACCAGTTCGGCGTGCCGTTCCGGGTCACTACCGAGGTCCAGCGCGTCCTCGATGAGTTGGTCGCCGGCGTCGTAGCGGCGGAGCCAGTGGGCCGCGTAGTCGAGCGCCTCACCGATGTCGCGGAGGTCGCTCTCCTCGTAGCCGGCGTCGGCCGCCAGCGCGAGATACTGTTGCATCGCGTCGGCCTCCGAGCGGTCCGAGAGACCGGCGACGGCGGGGACGTGTTCCAGCGAGTCGGACAGCGACGGGTCGATCATCCGCGCGAGCTCAACGCACATCATCCCCGTCGTGATCCGGTAGTCCTCGCCGTGGAGGTAGGGGTTGACGTGCTCGGCGACCAGCGGCTCGACGGCCTCCGGATCGGGGTGGTGGTGGTCGACGACCACGATGGGGATGTCGTACTCCGCGAGCGTGCGGTAGGCGGGGGTGTCCTCCTCGGTCGATCCGTTGTCGAGCATCAACAGGAGGGGGAGCTTCTGGCCGTGGCGCTCCTGGTCCTCGAGCGCGAAGTTGAGGTCGCGGGTGACGTCCTCCATCTCGTAGAACGGCGCCTTGGATGGGAGTCGCTTGAACAGGTGACGGGGGGCCTTCGCGTCCTCGTGGACCTCGGCGATGAAGTTCTGGAGCGCGAGCTGGACGGGGACGGACGCACAGATGCCGTCGCCGTCGGCGTGGTGGCGCATCCGGATGGGACGGCCTTCGAGCACGGCCCGGCGGAGCCGTTCGGCCACGTCGGCCAGTTCCTCGCGGATCGGCTCAAACGCCGCCCACTCAACGAGCGGGTCGACATCGGCGGGCTCGCCGTCGAGTCGCGCAATGTCGTCGGTCTCGACCTGCAGTGCGCCGTCGCGCGTCTCGACATCGCCCGTGACGCGGACAGCGTCGTCGACCTCGATGTCGGGATACGCGCGGACGCCGGCCTCCTCAAAGGCGGCACACGGGACGACGCCGGTGCCGTCGCGCACCTGAAACAGCGTCGGGCCGCCGGTCTGCTTGATGCCGACGACCTCACCATCGATGTGGACAGCGTGGCCGACCTTCTCGGCGAGGTCAGCGACGCCGACCTCCTCGCCGTGGGTCACCTCGACAGTCGTCGCGTCCTCGGGAGTTTCCTCGTGGAAGGAGAGGTCGCCGTTCTCGCGGATTTCGGCCAACTCAACGACGAGTTCGTCGTCGGCCGCGTAGTCGCCGTCGAGCACGGAGTCGTGCACCAGTCCAGAGACATGCTCCGAGAGGTCGACGAAGACGCCGTACTCGACGACGCCGTTGACGGTCGCGTGGTACAGCGACCCCTCTTCGATATCCTCGGACGTACACCCGGGCGCGAGCTCGTGAACGACGGATCCCGAGCCGCCCGTACCCTCCGTCGTACCGGCGTCAGCAGGTGAAGTCATTTAACAGTTTGTCGGGGCCGTCCGCGGTTAAGGGTTGTTACTCGTCGCCTCGGCCGTTACCGGCTTCGGCGCGGCTCCTGCCGGGTGATTTCGCTTCGCCGTAACGGGCCACGAACCACCCCTATCGGAACGCTTAGTTGTCGGCCGGGCGAACTCCCGGCATGCGGCTGTTCCGGTCGAGCGAGATTATTGGCATCGCGGAGGACGCCCTCTCCTTCGTGTTGTCTGCCTCCGAGGACGCCCACCCCGACGAGTACATGGGCCTGTTGCGGGGCGAGGCCGCGAGTGACCTCGGATTAGATCGGGACGGCACCGTCGTCACCAACGTACTCGTCATTCCCGGCACCGAGTCGAACCCCGTCAGCGCCACCGTCAAGTCGAACATGGTGCCGACGGGATCGGGGCGGGTCGGCTCAGTCCACTCCCACCCGAACGGCGTGCTCCGCCCCTCGAATCAGGACCTGCAGACGTTCGGCCGCGGCAAGGTCCACATCATCGTCGGCGCGCCCTACGGCCGCCGCGACTGGCGCGCGTTCGACCGCGAGGGGGAACCCCGCGAGCTGGAGGTCGTCGACGTGCCCCTGCCCGAGGACACCTTCTTCGATTTCACGCAGGCGGACATCGACGCCGAGTTGGGTGACCGGCGATGACACGCGTCGTCGCGCAGGGCACCTTCGACCTGCTTCACCCCGGCCACCTCCACTATCTCCGGGATGCCGCCGCGATGGGGGCGGAACTGCACGTCATCGTTGCTCGCCGGTCGAACGTGACGCACAAGGAACCGCCGCTTCTCCCCGACCGCCAGCGTCGCGACATGGTTGCTGCGCTGGACCCGGTCGACGAGGCGCATCTCGGCCACGAAGAGGACATCTTCGTCCCCATCGAACGGATCGCCCCGGACGTAATCGCGCTCGGCCACGACCAACACCACGACGAGGCGGCCATCCGAGCGGCGCTCGACGAGCGCGGCATCGATAGCGATGTCGTTCGCGCGACGCCCCGCGAACCGGAGGACGACGACGAGGTATTGTCGACGGGCGACATCATCAGTCGGATCGGCGAGGAACGCTGCTGAAGCGGGAGCGATTTACCCCGCGAGCCGAACCGTTCAAGAACCGCATGCGCGAGGCACACGACCGCGAGCAGGCGACCGGCGTCGACTACTACGTCAGCGACGCCGATGGGACGGGTGGCCGCCTTCGGGCTGCCCCCGAGGACTTCCGCGTCCGCGAACTGGAGGCGTTCGACTACGAGCCGCTCGACGCCGACCCCGGGTCGTACGCACATCTCGTGTTTCGGGCGACCCTACGCAGTTGGGACACGAACGACTTCGCGGGCGCGCTCGCCTCGAAGCTCGGCATCTCTCGCGAACGGGTGTCGTGGGCCGGGACGAAGGACAAGGACGCGGTGACGACACAGCTGTTCTCCGTCCAAGGGATCACTTCCGACGCGCTCCCGACACTCGGCGAGGCCGACATCGAACCGCTCGGGCGAGCCGGCCGGCCGGTGCTGTTCGGCGACCTCGCGGGCAACGACTTCGAGGTGACGGTCGCCGACCCCGACGCGCCGGCGAACGCGCCGCGCGTGACAGAGCAGTTGGGCGCGTTCGGGGGCCGGGAGGGCGACGCCGCGGACGACACGGAGGAGCGTCGGATCGGCGTGCCGAACGTCTACGGCCCACAGCGGTTCGGGAGCGCGCGACCGGTGACCCACCGAGTCGGGCTGGCGCTCCTGCGCGGCGAGTGGGAAGACGCCGTCCGGACGTACGTCTGTCACCGCACGGACGCGGAGCCGGCCGAGAGCGCCAGTGCCCGCGAACGGGTCGCCGACCGGTGGGGCGACGACCCGGGGGCGCTGACCGAACTACTCCCCGGTCGGCTCCGCTACGAGCGGTCCCTGTTGCAAGGACTCGCGGAAGCGGGCGGCTACGCCCCCGAAGACTGTCGGCACGCGTTAGAGCGACTGCCGTCGAATCTCCAGCAGTTGTTCATCCACGCCGCGCAGTCGTTTGCGTTCAACCGAATCCTCTCCGCGCGACTGGAGCGTGGCCTGCCGTTCGACGAAGCCGTTGCAGGTGACGTGGTCTGCTTCGCCGACCGGGACCGGACCGTCTCGACAGAGGGCGACGCAGCCTTCGCCGTACCGGACCCCGACCGCGCACAGCGGGTGGACGCCGACCGCGTGGCGACGGTGAACCGCCACGTCGAGCGCGGGCGGGCCTTCGTCACCGCGCCGCTGGTCGGCACCGACACCGAGTTCGCGGACGGCGAACCCGGTGACATCGAGCGCGCCGTGATGGACGACCTCGACCTCGCTCGCGCGGATTTCGACCTCCCCAGCGAGTTCGGCTCGGACGGGACGCGCCGTGCGATACTCCTCACCACCGACCTCGCCGTACGTCGGAATCCGCTCACCTTCTCCTTCGCGCTGCCGAAGGGGTCGTACGCGACGACGCTGCTGCGCGAGTATCTGAAGACGGATCCGACGGCACTGGGCTGAGTGGGTCGCTCCGAGGGGGCCAGCCCAACGCTTATTCGGCTTCCTCGTCTCTAAGCAGGTGTGAGCACCGAGATCGATCCGACGATCACCCTCACCGACGAGGGTGAGTGGTGGGTCGCTCGCGACACCGATACGGGCGTCGCCTCACAGGGTCGGACCCGGACAGCCGCGCTCGAAAATCTCGACGAGGCGGTCGCCCTACATCGGGGGGAGCGTGGCGAGCAAATCGAAGACGAGGAGGCGTTTCTCCGGGAAATCGGGATCGATCCCGACGAGATACCAGAGGAACCAAACGAACGTCCGGACTTCATGCGGTGAGCGACTATCCGCCGGTATCGGGACGCGATGTTGTGAAAGTCCTACGGAGCTACGGCTATCAGCCGGTTGGGCGAACAGGCAGCCACGTACGGTTGCGCGAACAGCAGGACGACGGAACCGTCCGGCTGGTATCGGTTCCGATGCACGACGAACTCGCCGTGGGGACGCTTCAAAACATCGCCGACCAGTGCGGAGCACAGGACTTCGACGCGTTTCGCGAGTGGATCGAAACCAACCGCTGACCGTGCTCTGATCCCAGCATCCCACGGCATTACGTCGCTGTATCGCAGGATTGGTACTTGTTGACACACTTACCTCACGCTCAAGTCAGCGGCCGCGCTACCCGCGCTCGATGGTACTTGACGAGCGCGAGGACGCCTACGGCGCGGCCGTCCGCGACCACCACGCAGGCGAGGAGACGGTCGAAATCATCGAGCGCGACGACGGCTGGATCGGAATTTCGGCGGGAACGGACCTCTACTTCTCCGAGTACGACGCGTGGAGCGACAGCGAGCAGGCCGCGGTCGCCCGCGCTGAGGGGCGAGTTCTCGACGTTGGCTGTGGCGCGGGGCGACACGCGCTGTACCTGCAGGAACGAGGCCACGAGGTCGTTGGGATCGACGTGTCTCTCGGCGCAGTCGAGGTGAGCCGCGACCGCGGCGTGGACGCCCGCCCGCTCGATGTGGCCGACGTGCGCGAACTGGACGCCGAGCCGTTCGAGACGGTCCTCATGCTCGGCAACAACTTCGGGTTGGTCGGCACGCGAGCAACGGCCCCCAGCGTCCTCGGCGGGCTGGCGGCCGTCACAACCGACGAGGCGCGACTCCTCGCGGGGACTCGCGACCCGTACGCGACTGACGACCCGAACCACGCCGCGTACCACGACCTCAACCGCGAGCGCGGGCGGCTCGGCGGCGCGCTCCGCATCCGGACGCGGTACGAGCGACGCGCCACCCCGTGGTTCGACTATCTGCTCGTCGCTCCCGAGGAGTTGCGCGAAGTCATCGCTCCGACGCCGTGGGATGTCGCCGAGATCCTCGAACCCAATCGGCTCGACGAGACGGGTGACTACGTCGCGGAACTCCGGAAGGCGTAGTCACACTCCACGGCGCTTATCCGCTGTCGTGGCCTCGTTCGTGTATGGACTGCCGGCAGTGTGGCACGCCGCTCGACCGCCCGGGCGACTTCTGTCTCACCTGCCGGACCCCGAACGCGGACGCAGTCGTGCTGGATCTGGCCCGCGACCGCGCGACCGTCACCTGCCTGTACGACGGCGAGGTCGTCGCCCAGCGCGCGGTGACAACCCACCCCGAGGACGACCCGGAACAGGAGCCACGCGAGCTGCGCAACTTCGCCGGCCTCGTCGCCGACGAGGTCCATCGCAAGCGCCCGGAGGAGGTGTACGCTGGCGGCGACCGAGACGTACTCGACGCTGTCCGGCGGGAACTCCACTACTCGCTGTACCGGGTCGCGGACGACGACCCCGTCGAGGCCGTCCGGGCACGGCAGGGCGACGCGCCCTTGGAGGTCGTCGACAAGTCCGTCGGCGAGAAGATCGGCGGCAGTCACTCGACGCTCATCGGCGACCGGGCCGGCCGGCGCGCGATACAGACGGTCGGCGGCCACCCCCACGTGAAGAAGATCATTCCCGGGCCAATCGACGCCGGCGGCTCCGGCTCGCGGTCTGGCGTCCGCGCGAAGGCGACCCGAGCCGACGCCAACGGGAATGTCCGCCTGCTCCTCCGCGACGGCTCGTCGGTGCAGGAGAACCGCGTCGTCACGACGGCCGGCGACCGCGAGATGGGCGAACACGTCCGCGACGACCTGAACGACGCGCTCCGCGACGCCGAACTGCAGGAGAATTAGCGCTCCGTGACGGATAGTGTTCAGCGAAGAGTGACTCCAGAGAGTAGGATGGGAACACAGCGTAGAAAGCCCCCGGCCGCTCGACCGTCCGCGGCTCGCTGCGGTCCTCCCGCTCGCGTTGCTCGCGGTGTGGTCCTTTCATCGCCGGGGCCGGATCGAGCGACCGGCCCCTTTCAGTCCCACCCAGCACGGTTTCTCGGTTAAGCGACGACACGCGCATCTGAACATCTTCCCGTGGTGGGTGTGTTTAGTTATGCGACTGCTGGGAGAGGAACCGCTCGGGGTGGGACTGGAAGGGGCTGTGCGTGCGCCGCGACGGCGCCGCGCGAGGAGACCGCAAGAGTGAGCGGAGCGAACGATGAGGACCGTGGTTCGAAAGACGGCGCGACGCGCCGTCTTTCGTCATCCCAGAAATCTCCGATTTCTGGAGACAGCGAGCCCATCGAGTCGAGCGCACAGGGGCTTCCAAAAACGTCGCCGATCCTATCAGGACAACGCTAAGTATTCACTGAACATTACGCCGTGATGCGGACGAGCACGTCGTCACGTTTCAGCGGGAACTCGCCGTCGGCGCGGCCATCGCGGTTCGACGTGATTGCGTACAGCGCGCCGTCCGGCCCCTGTTCGAGATGACGCACGCGGCCGAGCGTCTCGGTCAACAGGTCGTGACTCGTCACGGTGAGTTCGTCGTCCAGCCAGTCGGCGTCGTGACGCGACCCCGTCTCGCCGAGCGGCGGCACCTCGGCGTCGCGCGTGAGCGTGAACGCCTTCACGCGCTGGCTGGCGAGAGTGCCGACGAGATAGCGGCCGGCGAGCGCGTCGACTGCGCCGGTGTAGAACACCGACCCCGACGGCGCCCACACGGTCGCTTCGACCGCACTGCTGGCGACCGGCCGCTGGTAGTCGGTGTCGGGGTACTCCTCCGGTTCGCGGGCGTCGGGCCAGCCGTAGTCGCCACCGGCGGTGAGTCGGTTCACCTCGTCCGGGCCGGGGCCGTGCTCGTCGATGACCGGCGTCGCGTCCGGGAGCCAGTCGATCCCCTGCGGGTTGCGGTGGCCCATCGTGTACACCTCGCTCGCCGCGAAACCGGGATTGTCCGGCGCGGGGTCGCCCTCGGGCGTGAGACGGAGCACCTTGCCGGCCAGCGACCCGGAGTCGGCGGCGAGCGCCTTCGCGCCGCTGTCGCCGGTCGTCACCCAGAGATAGTTCGCCGGGCCGAAGGTGATCCGGCCGCCGTTGTGGATATTGGACGCGGGCGTCTCCAGCAGCGTCTTCGTGTGTCGGCCGGGATCGTCGGCACTGGCGTCGAAGTACGCCAGCCGATTGCGCCGCTCGCCGTCGACCGTGACTGTGTAGTAGACGTAGACGAGCGGCGGGTCGGGATATTCCGGGTGGACGGCGACGCCCATCGTCCCGCCTTCCCCGCCCTGCACGAACCACGAACTCTCGTCGCTTCCGGGCGGAACCGACCCGGCGTCGATTGCACCGCGCGGTTCCGCCGCGTCGACCACTTCGCCCTCAGCGAGACGGAGTACGCGGCCCGTCCGCTCGGTCAGAAACGCCTCCCCGTTCGCGGCGAAGGAGATGTCCCACGGGATTTCGAGATTCTCGACGAGCACCTCGATCTCGTAGCTCCCCTCCGGATTCGTCGTCGGCGCGGTCCACTCGGGGTCGTAGCCGTCCCACGTCGTGGCGTCGTGGGTGAGACTCGTGTCGTAGGTAGGCGTCGTCGCCATCGGCGTGGGGCTTTCCGTATCGGTAGACCTGACCGACGCACTGCTACAGCCAGCGAGGCCGATGGCCGCGAGACCGAGCGCCTCGCGGCGCGTAAACCGTCGCATATCCACGGGTCGGGTGTAACCAGCAAATCTCTTTTCGTTACCCATCCGGCTGGGAGGCACCGTGGAAGCCGGTCACCTCGTCGATGGTCAGTTCGTAGCCGGCAACCGAGAGGCGACGCTCGCCGACATCGGAGAGATCCGGCGTCCACGCGTTCTCGCTGATTCGCTCGCCCACCTCGTCCCACGCGTCCATGTCGAGTTCGGTGATCGGGCCGAACGCGAGCACGCTCGTCCAATCGGTTCGGTCGGTCGCGTCGTAGACGGCGAGACACGCCCGCTCGGTCGCCTCGCTGTAGGCGCGCTTCTGACTCTCCGTGCCGAACGTGTAGAAGCCGAACAGCACGCGACCCGTCTCGTAGCCGAAGGAGACGGGGACGGCGTACGCCTCGTCGCCGTCCGCGAGCGACAACACGCCGGTTCCCTGCTCGCGGAGGAAGGCGTCGATCTCGGCGTCGCTCATCGCCGCGCCAACCTCGTTTTCGTCTGTCATGGCCGAGGGTAGTACCGCCAGCCGAATTAAACGAACGTGTTCGGGGGCGGTGTGGGTAGTATCAGCTAAGAGTGACTTCGCAGACTGGGAGGACGACGAGGTGTAGAAAGCCCCCGGTCGCTTGCCCGGCCGCGGCTCGCTCACTGCGTTCGCTGTGGTGTCCTCGCGCGGTTGCACCGCGCGAGCGGGCCGAGGCAGTCCCACATACCGCGGTTGCTCGGCCGAGCGACGACCCGCGTATCTGAACACTGCCTTGGTATAGAACGAAACCGCGAAGCCGTTGAACCACTCGTCAATACGCTGGACCGTCCGCTGGCTTTTCACCGCTCGCGGCCGTCAGATTGGGTATGGTCGCCGTCAGCGAGAGCATCGAGATCGACGCGCCGGTCGACGCGGTGTTCGACTACATGGACGACCCGCACAACCAAGCGGAGATCAGCCCTTCCATCGCGGACATCCGCGACGTGGAGCAGGACGAGACGGGGAAGTCGCTCGCCTTCACATACGAGATGGCCGGCGTCTCACTCGACGGCCGACTGGAGACGGAGACCTACGACCCCGAGACGGAGATCGTCTTCGACATGCAGGGTGCCCTGTCGGGGACGATCACGTGGGAGTTCGAACCGACCGACGGCGGCACGCGGGTCACCTACGCGGCGGAGTACGATTTCCCCTCCGACGTACTGGAGGCCGTCGTCCACCCGTTCGCCGAACGCTACAACGAGCGTGAGCTGCGGACGACGCTGGAGAATCTGAAGACCCGGATGGAGGCCGCCGAGTGAGTCGGGCCGGCACTCACTCGTTCGAATCTGACGATTAAACCAGCCGGCGAGCCGTCTCTGCGACCGCCACGGCGTCGGCACCGAGCAGATACGCGACCGGTTCGACGCCGAACCCGCCCGTCTGGTAGACGACATCGACCTCCGGTCGTGCGTCGACGGTCGCTCGAACGGCCGCCTCGACCGGGTCGTCGGCGTCGAACTCCGCGGCCGCCAGCCCGGCGTCCGCGAACGCGTCGACCATCGCGTCGTCACAGCGCACGTTGAGCGCGGCGTGTGCGTCGTTACCGCCCGCCTGCGCCGCGAGGAGCACGCTCGCGACGTGTTCGGAGACGCCGAACTCCGGGCCGTTGGGCACCGTCGCCTGCCCCTTCACGTCGAGGATTCGGCCCGGCACGCCCGCCACGTCGTCGATGCCGTCGGCGTCGGGGAGCGCCTCGACGAGATTCGACCCGACCGCGGGGATGAAGGTCGCGAAGCCGCTCGTGGTCTCCAGCGTGCGCACCCCCCGGCGGACGGACGCGAGCACGCGCTCTGCCGTCCGCACCGGCGAGTCGGCGTCGTGGACCGCGAAGTCACCCTCGTAGGCGACCAGCGGCGGGAACGCCTCCTCGTGGAGCCGCGCGAGCAGGTCACCCTGCTCCAGTCGGCGGATCAGCACCTCCGTCTCCACGAGCGCCTGCACGGGCGTCATATCGCCGGTCGCGAGGCCCTCGGCGAGCCGCGCGACGAGATCTTGGAGTCGGTCGTCCTCGGCGAGTCGATCAGTCGTCTCTACCTCGCCGTGGGCGTACTTCGAGACGGCGCTCTGTGAGATGCCGAGCAGGTCGGCCACCTCGCTCTGGGTCAGTCCGCGGTCGCGCAGTTCGGCCGCGAGGAGCGCCCGAAACGTCGGCAGGAACTCGTCGACGACCACCTCCTCGACGAACTTCATCGCGGCTCACCCGCCCCTCGTGCGGGAGCGGCGCACATTACTGGTCACCACCGAACTCTCTATCTCCCTGAATCCGGGACGCCTGCGGCCCGGACTGGTCTTGATACTTCGACTGTCGCTCCGCGCCGTAGGGGCGCTCGGCAGCCGACTTCAGCTCCGTGAACAGCACCTGTGAGATACGCATGCCCGGCGTGAGCGCGACGGGTGCGGTGCCGAGATTCGACAGTTCCAGCGTGATCTGGCCGCGGTAGCCGGGATCGATGATGCCGGCCGTCGCGTGGATGACGACCGCAAGGCGACCGAGCGACGACCGCCCCTGCACGTGAGCGATCAGGTCGGCCGGCAGTTCGACGCGCTCCTTCGTCGTCCCGAGGACGAAATCGCCGGGGTGGAGGATGAACTCCTCGCCGTCCTCGACGACCGTCTCGTCGATGTACTCCTCCTCCGTGCCGAGTCGCAGGTCGACGCTCGCCGGCTGGATCTGGAGGTCCGGGTCGTCCAACGGCTCGACGGCGAGGTCGCCCTCTTCGAGACGACGAAGGATGTCGGCGTCAGAGAGTATCATACACGAGGTGCGGGGTGACTCGGATATAAACCGGGCGGTCAGCGACCGCCGACCACGGCATTCGCTTCTGAACGCCTTTCACCCCGCGTCCCGACCGTCTGGTATGAAGCAGGCCATCGTCGCGCGGACGGACGTCGGCATGGGCGACGGCAAACTCGCTGCACAGGTCGCCCACGCATCGCTGAAGGCGTACGAGAACGCGCACACGAAGACGCAACGGGAGTGGAAGGACGGGGGACAGAAGAAGGTGGTCGTGAAGGCGTCGAGCGAGTCGGAGATACACGAACTCGCGGATCAGGCACGGCGCGAGGGGCTCCCGCACGCGGTCATCCGCGACGCGGGCCATACGCAACTGGAGCCGGGAACCGTTACGGCGCTGGCGGTCGGTCCCGGCGAAGAAAATCTGGTCGACCGCGTAACGGGCGAGCTGTCGCTACTGTAGTCAGAACCCGCGCGTGTACTGGCGCGGCACCGGCGGCTCCTCCCCGAGTTCTTCTGCCGCGTGGAGCGCGAAGTACGGGTCGTGCAGGTGCTCGCGCGCGAGTATCGAGAGGTCCGCCCGGTCGTTGCGGATGACCTCGTCTGCGCCCTCGGGGGTGGTGATGCCGCCGACCGCGCCGACGGCACAGTCGTACTCGGCCAGCGCGTCGGTCACGCGCTCGGCGTAGGGCGTCTGGTAGTGCGGCCCGGTGTGGGGAATCTCCTGATCGCGGTGTACCCCGCCGGCAGATACGTCGATGAGGTCCGCGCCGTCCTCGGCGAGCAGGGGCGCGAGCCGCGCGGTGTCGTCGACCGTCCACGCGTCCTCACCCATCCAGTCGGTCGCGGACAGCCGGACGAACACGGGCTTGTCGTCGGGCCACACGTCCCGCACTTCGCGGGTGACCTCGCGGATCAGCCGGGTACGGCCGGCGAAGTCGCCGCCGTACTCGTCCTCGCGGTCGTTGGCGACCGGCGAGTAGAACTCGTGGAGCAGGTAGCCGTGCGCGCCGTGGACCTCGGCCACGTCGAAGCCAGCGGCCAGCGCGTGTTCGGCTGCCTCGCGGAACGACTGCTTCACGTCGGCGATACCATCCTTGTCGAGTCGCTCGACATCGAGCGGCTCGTCGTGGGGGTACGGCGTCTCCGTGGGGGCGAGGGGGGGCCAGCCGTGTTCGCTGTGGATTGGGTCGCCGCCGTCACTCGGTCGTCGGGTCGACGCCTTTCGGCCCGCGTGGGCGAGTTGGATGGCCGTCGTCGCGCCGTGCTCGCTCATGAACGCGACCGTGTCGGCGAGCGCGTCGGCGTGCTCGGCCGACCAGATACCGAGGTCCTGCGGGGAGATGCGGCCGCGCGGCTCGACTGCGGCGGCCTCAGAGATGACGATTCCGGCACCGCCGACCGCGCGCGACCCGAGGTGGACGTGGTGCCAGTCGGTCGCCACCCCGTCGCGTTCCTCACAGGAGTACTGACACATCGGCGAGACAGCCACGCGGTTGCGCAGCGTTTCGTCACGGAGCGTGAGTTCGTCGAAGAGTCCTGCCATCGTTCGAGGCCACGAGACTCCGGTAAAAACACGCGCCGGTCGCGGTGTCCAGTTGCCGGTAACGCAAGCAGAGATCGGCACCCGAGGGCGTTCGTTCGCTCGCTCACGTGGCGATGTCGCTACGACTGCAACGTGGTGAACGTCCCCGAGCACAAGACATATCTCCGGCGCGAACACATTGCTATTAGATACCACGCTTATGAACGAGGTTCAACTGGAGGTGGCGAAGGCGTACCCGAACGACTCGGGGCGTGGCATCGCGCGTCTCGATCCGGATACGCTGCTCCACCTGAAGCTCTCTCCGGGGGACATCATCGAGATCGAGGGCGCGGACACCACCGCCGCGAAGGTGTGGCGCGCCGACCGGCAGGACTGGAACACGGACACGGTTCGTATCGACGGATTCACCAGACAGAACGCGGACGTCGGCATCGGCGAACGCGTGACGATCCGGAAGGCCGAGGCGACGAAGGCCGACCGGCTCGTGCTCGCGCCGCCGGAAGAGGCGTCGGTCCAGTTCGGCTCCGACGCCGCCGGCATGGTGAAACGCCAGATACTGAAGCGGCCGGTCGTCGAGCGCGACATCGTGCCCGTGATGTCCTCGACCAACCACCCGTTCATGCGCTCGCCGGGACAGGCCATCCCGCTGATTGCCGTCGAAACCGAGCCGGACGGCGTCGCGCTCATCACCGAGGACACCGAGGTGGAGCTGCGCGAGGAGCCGATCTCCGGCTTCGAGAAGACCGGCGGCGGCATCACCTACGAGGACATCGGCGGTCTCGGCGACGAGATCCAGCGCGTCCGCGAGATGGTCGAGTTGCCGATGAAGCATCCGCAGATCTTCAAGAAGCTCGGCATCGAGCCGCCACAGGGCGTGCTCCTCCACGGGCCACCGGGCACCGGGAAGACGCTGTTGGCGAAGGCCGTCGCCAACGAGAC
>PXSB01000019.1 GCA_003023185.1 Halobacteriales archaeon QS_9_67_17
AATCGGCGGCGAAGCCGCCGATGACGGCCCCTTTCAGTCCCACCCACCGCAGTCGTTCAGTCGGACGACGATCTGCGTAGCTGAATACTACCCAGTTCGGGAGGCGGTCGGTGAACGTGCCGAAACGACAGGTATCGCAGGCTACGTCCGTTCGACGCTCGCCTCAATGTGGACGCTCGACGGGTAGTCGTCGCCGGCGACGTCGCGGGCGAAGCCCTCGTGTGCGTGAATCTCGATTTCGCGCGTGTAGACGCTGTAACTCCACGATTCGAAGGAGTCGCCGGGCGCGAGCCGTTTCTGCTGGGGGGCGGATACCTGCGTGGCCGGTTGGGGATGGGGTCCCTTCAGCTCCACGCCCTTCCGCTCCGCGCGCTCCTTGATCTCGGTCACCACGCGGTCGAGCACCTCTCGGTCCCCGCTCTCGAACGTGAGTTTGGTGACGAAGGGCACGTCCGAACGGTCGATAGCCGCACTCAAAAGCGCCCTGTTCGGGCGGCGGCACAACCCTTTTGTACAAATCAGTCCGTCGTTGTACACACATGAACACTGACGGAGTGGCACCCGAGGTCCGATCTATCCTCGATGCCGCGCAGGAACGGGGCAGGGGTGGCGAGCGCGTCGACGTGGACGCTCGCTCGCTGTCGGCGGCGTTCGCAGACGCCGAGGCCGACGGGCGCGTTCCGCTGATCGCCGAGGTGAAGCCGACGAGTCCGACAACCGACGGCGAACACGACGACGACCCGGTCGCGCTCGCCGAGGAGATGGTCGCGGGCGGCGCGAGCGCGCTGTCCGTGCTGACCGAACCCGACCACTTCGGCGGGTCACCCGAGACGCTGGAGCGCGTGCGTGCGGCCGTCGACGTGCCGGTCCTCCGGAAGGACTTCGTGCTCGACGAGGCCGGACTGGACGTGGTCAGCGCGGACGTGATACTGCTCATCGCGCGGTTCGTCGGCGACGACCTGCCCGATCTCGTTCGGGCGGCCCGCGAGCGCGGCTTTCAGGTGCTCGTCGAGACGCACACCGAGGCGGAGCTGGAGCGGGCGGTCGCGGCCGGCGCGGAGTTCGTCGGCGTCAACAACCGCGACCTCGCGGCGCTAGAGGTCGACCTCGACACGTTCGGATCGGTCGCGCCCGCGGCACCCGAGAGCGTCACGCTGATAGCGGAGAGCGGCATAACTACACGAGAAGACGTTCGCCGAATGCGTGCGGCCGGGGCCGACGCCCTGCTAGTCGGTTCGGCGATCATGGACGGTCGCGTCCGCGAGAACACCCACCGATTCACCCATGTCAGAGAGTAAACCCGACCCCGACCCGGAGACCGAGGCCGACGCGAAGTTCGGCGACTACGGCGGTCAGTACGTGCCCGAGGCGCTGATGCCGGCCATCGAGGAGCTACAGGACGCCTACGAGCGGTACGTCCTCGACAACGAGGACGGCTTCATGGATGAGTTCCGCCGGCGACTGCGCGACTTCGGCGGCCGCCCGACGCCGCTCCAGCGCGCGGACACACTCTCGGAGCGATACGACCGCGACGTGTATCTCAAGCGCGAGGACCTGCTTCACGGCGGCGCGCACAAGCTCAACAACGCGCTCGGACAGTGTCTGCTCGCGAAGTACATGGGAAAGGAGCGCATCATCGCGGAGACGGGCGCGGGCCAGCACGGCCCCGCGACCGCGATGGCCGCCGCCCACCTCGGCATGCCCTGCGAGATATACATGGGCCGGCGCGACATCAACCGCCAGCGGCCCAACGTGTTCCGGATGCGGATCAACGGCGCGGAGGTGAACCCGGTGACGACCGGTCGGGGCACGCTGAAGGAGGCCATCTCCGAGACGATGCGCGACTGGGCGACGACGGTCGAGAACACCCACTACATCATCGGCTCCATCGTCGGTCCGGCACCGTTCCCCGCGATGGTGCGTGATTTCCACAGCGTCATCAGCGAGGAGACGCGCAAACAGGCCAAAGAGCAGTACGGCCGACTCCCCGATTCCGTGGTCGCGTGTGCCGGCGGTGGCTCGAACACGATGGGTATCTTTGCGGACTTCGTTGACAGCGGGCCACAAAGCGGCCCGGAAAGCGCGAGCGGTGGCGAACCGCGAGCGGATGTCGGCCTCTACGCCGTCGAGGCCGGCGGCTCCTCGCTGTCGGTCGACGAAGAGCGCGGCGTCGCGCCCAACTCCGCCTCGCTGTCGACCGGCAGTGAAGGCGTACTCCACGGCGCGCGCACGAAGCTCTTGCAGGACTCCGACGGGCAGATCATGGAGTCACACTCCGTCTCCTCGGGGCTGGACTACGCCGGCGTCGGGCCGGAACTCGCCCACCTCGTCGACGAGGAGCGCGTCGAGGCGGTCAACGTCGACGACGACGCCGCGCTCGAAGCGTTCCACCGACTTTCGCAGGCGGAGGGGATCATCCCCGCGCTGGAGACGGCCCACGCGCTCGGCTTCCTCGAAGAGACGGACCGCGATCTGGGCGAGTTCGTCGTCATCAACGTCTCCGGACGGGGTGACAAGGATCTGGAGGCCGCGCTCGAAGAGACCGAGCAGCGCGACATCCCGAACGCCCCCGAGATGGAGGTGTTCGAATGAGCGACATCGAGGCGGCGTTCGAAGACGGCCCCGCGTTCGTGCCGTATCTCGCGGCCGGCGACCCGGAGATCGACGCCTCACAGAGATACGTCGAGGCGCTGGCGGCCGGCGGCGCGGACGTGATCGAACTCGGTCTCCCCTTCTCGGAGCCTATCGCTGAGGGGCCGACCATCCAGAGCGCCATCGTCCGCTCACTGGAGGGCGGAATGACCGTCGACGACTACTTCGAGTTCGTTGACTCACTCGACGTGGACGTGCCCGTCGTCTGTATGACGTACTACAACCTCATTTATCAGTACGAGGACGACGAGCCGCAAGGCGGCTCAGAGGGCCAGAAAGGGCCCGCGCCATTCGTCCGGAAGGCGAAGGAGGTCGGCATCGACGGCTTCGTCGTGCCGGACCTCCCAGCCGAGGAGGCCGACCCGCTCCGGACCGCCTGTGACGAGGCGGGTCTCGACCTGATATTCATCGTCGCGCCGACGACGAACGAGGAGCGACTCGACCGGCTGGTGTCGCTCTCTTCGGGCTACGTCTACGTGCAGGCGCGACTCGGCGTCACCGGCGCGCGCGAGGACGTCAGCGAGCGGACGACCGCCAGCCTCGACCGTCTCGCCGGCTACGACCTGCCGAAGGCGGTGGGCTTCGGCATCAAGAGCGGCGAGCAGGCACGCGATATTGTCGCCGGCGGTGCCGACGGGATCATCGTCGGGTCGGCGCTCGTCGACGTCGTCGCGGACGGCTACGAGAGCGACGAACCGGTCGCGGAGACCGCGGACCGACTCGAAGCACTGTGTCGCGAACTGAAGCAGGGTGCCGTCGCCGGCGCGCAGGACCGGCCGACACCGGAACGAACTTGAACCGCTCTGCCGGAGGATGACACACATGCACACAGGCGTCTCGGCGCGGCTCGACCGCATCAGCACGGACGGCTCGTTCCTCGTCGTCCCGATGGACCACGGCATCACGATGGGGGCGGTGAAGGGGCTGAAAGACATCGAATCGACCATCGACGGCGTCACGCGCGGCGGTGCCGACGCCGTCCTCACGCAGAAGGGTATCGCGCCCCGCGTTCACGGCAACAAGAACGGACAGGGGTACATCGTCCACCTGAACGCCTCGACCACCATCGGCCCCGACGAGGACGACAAGCGCATGTCGGGCACCGTCGAGGAGGCGGTTCGGGCCGGCGCGGACGCCGTCTCGCTGCACATCAACGTCGGCTCCGACTACGAGCCGAAGCAGTTGGAAGACCTCGCGTCTGTCACCAGCGAGGCGGAGCGACTGGGGATTCCCGTCCTCGCGATGGCGTACGCGCGCGGTCCGGGCGTCGACGGCTCCGATCCGGAAGCGCTGGGCCACGCCGTCCGCTTCGCCGAGGAGTTGGGTGCCGACGTGGTGAAGACCGGCTACTCGGGTGACGCCGACAGCTTCGAACACGTCGTCGAGTCCACCCGGCTCCCGGTCGTCATCGCCGGCGGGTCGAAGGGCACCGACCGCGAGACCGTCGAGGCCGTCCGCGGCGTGATGGACGCCGGTGGCGCCGGCGTCTCGATGGGTCGCTCTATCTTCCAGCACGACGACCCTGAGGCCATCACGACGGCCGTCAGCGCCGTCGTCCACGACGACGAAGGGATCGAGGAAGCGCTCGACCGCGCCGGTCTCGCGGTCGAAGCCTGACTACAACACGCTCGCCAGTTCGTCCAGCGACGACAGCGTGTGATCCGGCGCGTGCGTGGTCGGCGTCGCGTCCCGATCCGACTCGCGCGGGTACCACGCGGCCCGCAGACCTGCGCCTTTCGCGCCCTCGATGTCGTGGTGGAGCGAGTTCCCGACGTACAGCGTCTCCCGTGGCGTCGCGTTCAGCTCCGTCACCGCGCGGTCGAACGGTTCGCGGGCCGGCTTCGGGCGCGTCTCCGCGCCGGCGTACACCTGCGTCGCGAACGCGTCCGTCAGCCCGAGCGTGCGGAGTTTCGTCCGCTGGACCTCGCGGCCGCCGTTCGTGATCAGCCCGACCGGGCCGAGGTCGCGCGCGGCCGCCAGCGCGGTCTCCGCGCCCGGCCGGAAGGAGACAGCGGTGTGGTCGGTCGCGGCCTCGTAGGTGCGGGCGAGCGTCGAGGCGACCTCTCTCGGCCCGCCGAACCGCTCGGCCGCCTCACGGAACAGGTGGGTGAGAAACTGGTGGTCGTCCTCGGCGTCGGGGGTGTCCGACGCGACGGACCACAGTTCATCGGGCGTGCAGAAGGGACCGACGCCGGCGCGGTGAAACGCCGTCCGCAGTATCTCTTCTGGGTCGTGGTCGTAGCTGATGAGCGTATCGTCGAGGTCAAAACAGACCGTATCGACGGCAGGCGTGGAACTCATTGTACACTAACGGGCCTATCGTCGGATAAGGGTTCGCTCCTGCTCGTGGATCGTGATTAGTCACGCGATTGCTGGCGACGGACCCGCTCGGGGTGGGACTGGAAGGGGCTGTGCGCTCGGCGAAGACGGGCGACGCAAGGACCGCAGGCGGGAGCAACGCGACCAACGAGGACCGCAGCGAGCCCATCGAGTCGAGCGCGCAGGGGCTTCCAACCCCGTTGCCGCTCTGGTCACCACAACTCCACGGCGTCAGTAAACAGCACCCGCTCGTGGCTGGTCACTGATGTCCGAGTTGTGACCGGCCACCCGCTACGGAGCGTTCGAAGCGAGCCACACACGCTTTCAGCCTTCTCACCGTACGGTCGGCTGTGCTCCCAATCGACCCGACGCAGTTCGACGCCGAGGACATCGGCGAGAAGCGCGCGACCCTCAACATGGACCACGAGGCGGCGGTCGAACACGTCCGCGAGGCGTTCCTCGATGCGGGCTTCGGCGTCGCGACGGAGTTCTCCCCGTCAGAGCTACTGAACGAGAAGGTCGATGCCGACCGTGACCCGTACTACGTGCTCGGGGCGTGCAACCCGAACATGGCCGACCGCGCGCTCGACGCCTCCGAGAGACGGATCGGCGGGCTGTTCCCGTGTAACGTCGTGGTCTGGCAGGAGGAGCCCGGCGTCCAGACGGTGTATCACGTCTCCATTATGAAGCTAGCGCGGCTGACGGGGATGGCCCCCGACGACGAGACGATGGCGGGAATCATCGGCGACACGGGCGAGTTGGTCGAAGAAGCGTGGGCGAATCTCGACGCAGCAGAGTAACGGCTCGCGGTCGCTGCTCCCGTAGTTGGCGAGGCTGGACTGGACGCCGGCCACGAGTTCGGAGTTGCGCCGGAGCGTGTCGAGGTCAACGGGCCACCGGGCGAGGAGTTCGCGGACGGCGTCGTGGAGCGTCTCCGCCTCGCCGGGGTCGCCCTCCTCGAAGGCGTTGCGGACGGTCTCGCGCACCTGCCAGACGCCCGCCGGCCCCCAGTAGTCGGGGGTGACGTGTCGGACGACGAGCACCTTCGCCTGTCGGCCGCGGTCGGCGAGCTGTTCGAGCGCGCCGAGCTTTGCCGCGAAGTACGCGCCGGCGGTCTCCTCGACGTACTCGGTGCGGCCCTCAAACCCCTCGTAGTCGCTGGCGATGTAGTAGCCGCGGCCCGACGGATTCCAGACGGAGCCGGGGGCTTTCAGCTCGACGAGTTCGTACTCGAAGTCGCCCGGCGCGAGCACGACCCAGAACTGGTTGCCGAGATACTCGTTGTACCACACCTCCGTCTTGTCGATACTCGGCCGGTTGTACAGTTGGCCGCGCAGGAACCCACAGATGGTGTCGTCGACGGCGGTGATCGACCAGCGCGTGGGGACGAGCTTCCGGTTCTGTGCCTCGCCGAGCGCGCCCGCCGAGAGCACGTTCTCGATGTCGTACACGTCCAGCCCGCGGTTGTAGAGGTAGGTGATGGCCCCCTCCGCCTTCCAGTCGTCGTCGGAGAGGGTGTACTCGACCGGCTTCGGAACGTGGGGATTCTCCGCGAGGTCGGCGTACTCGGCGGTCGCGCGCGGCCCCGTCGGCGTGGAGATATCGGCAAAGGAGATATCCATGTCCACCTCCGGGCGGCCGTCGAGACCGACCTCCACGTCGACCGGCCGGTCGGCGATAGCGACCTCGCGCTGGACGCCGGTGAAGCCGTCCCACTCGTCGGCGACGTTGACGTTCGTCCGGCGCGAGGAGTTGAGCAGGTTCGTCCGCGACTGGAACACGTCGTCGATGGTGTAGCCCCGCTCGTACCAGTGGGGACCAGTCTCGAAGGCGGCCGCGCGGTCCGGTTCCGACACCGGCGCGAGCACGCCCGCCGACACGTCCGGATACGACGACCGACCGACGAAGACGCTCGGCGCGGTCGATCCGAACAGCGCGTCGCCCTGTAGCGTCTCGTCCATCGACTGCTCGACGTCTTCGAGATGCTCCGTGATGGCGTAGGACTTCTCCTCGGCGAGCTTGCGGCGGCGCTCCCGCTCGCCGTCGCCGAGCGTCTCGATGAACTCGTCGAGCTGCATTCACCAGTCGTTCGGGGGTCACGCTCTTGAACAGTTCGCCGTCGGCCGCGCCGAGGGATCGGTAAAGAGTTTTGTCGGGCGTGGGCGTAAGCCGGTACATGACCGACTACGTCGTGGAGTTCGTCGGGACGGGCGAGACGATGACCTGTTCCGACAAGGACACCATCCTCTCGCGCTGTATCGAGGAGGGGATCGCACAGGAGTACTCCTGTCGCGTCGGGATGTGTCTCGCCTGTACCGCGGAGATACTCGAAGGGGAAGTCGAGCAGACGGTCGCCGAGAAGCGGGTGTTCACCGAGACCGAAGCCGAGGAGTACGCCCTGACTTGTATGGCCCGCCCGCAGTCGGACCTGAAGCTCGAACGCGGGAAGTATCCGCCGAGCATCGAGAACGACGCCGCGGCCGAGGGTGCCGGGTCGGCGTTTGCCGACGACTGAGGGCAGTCGCCGAGGAGAAGTACGAGATAGTCGTGTGACGGTGCGGGGCACACCGAAATCGACGACTGTCAGGCCACGCCCACGCCGGTAGACGGCGACGTGCCGATGCTGGCCGAGACGGCGACTCGCGGCTAACTCCGAGGCATGGCTCGCAGCTACTGGAGTTCCGCATACGCCGGTCCCCACGGATTCTTGCGTTCGAGCGCCGCCGCGACCGCGAGCAGATCCGCCTCACTGTATCGGTTTCCGACGATCTGTAGCCCGACCGGGAGTCCGTCGTCCGTGCGGCCGGCGGGGACGCAGACGACGGGGTGACCGGTGACGTTGAACACCCACGGGAGCGACCAGTCGGTGAGCAGACCGCTGGCCGGTTCGCCAGCGATCTCGTCGGGATCGTCCTCATCGAGCGGGAACGGCGGCACCGCGAGCGTCGGGCAGACGAGCGCGTCGCGGTCGCCGATAGCCGCTTCGATGGCGTCGTAGGCGGCCGTCCGGACGACGTTCCGCTTGTTGAACTTGACGGCGTCGTGGCCTCGGCCCAGCGCGATTGTCGCGAGCAGCGAGTCGGAAACGTCGTCGGCGTGGTCGTGGAGGTCGACCCCGTACTCGTCGTCGATCTGCTCGGCGAGTGCCGCGAACTTCGCCGTCGCCTGTAGCGTGAACGCCTCGTTCAGCGTCTCCTTGTCCGGCAGGTCAACGGCGACGCGGTCGACGGTCGCGCCAGCATCGTCCAGCGCCGTCACCGCGTCGCCGACGGCGTCACGCACCGCCCCCTCGACGGTGAACGCGTCGAGGTCCGGCGAGTAGGCGACGGAGAGGTCGGCCGTGGGGCGGTCGAGCGCGCCGCGGTAGTCGGCGTCGGGCGCGGGCACCGAGAACGGGTCGCGGTCGTCGGGGCCGACAAGCACCTCTAACATGACTGCGAGATCCGCGATACGGCGGGCCATCGGCCCGACGACGCCGGTCGGGGTGTGCGAGGAGAAGGCGTCGGGGCGGCGCGCGTTGGGTATCAGGCCGAACGTCGGCTTCACGGACGCAACGTGACAACACGAGGCGGGGACACGTAGGGAGCCACCGACATCCGACCCGGTGGCGATGGTCGCGAGGCCGTCGGCGAGCGCGGCGGCCGACCCGCCGGAGGAGCCACCGGCGATCCGGTCGGGCGCGAACGGCGTTCCGGTCGCCCCGACGAGTTCGTTGTCTGTCCGCGGCTTGTGGCCGAACTCGGGGGTGTTCGTCTTGCCGAGCACGATTGCGCCGGCCGCTTCGAGTCGCTCGGTGATGACCGCGTCCGCGTCGGCGACGTGGTCGGCGAACGGCTTCGCGCCAAAGGTCGACCGGACGCCGGCCTTGTGGGCGTAAAGATCCTTCAGTGCGAGCGGGACACCGTGGAGCGGGCCGTCCGCCTCGCCAGCTTCGACCGCGCGCTCGGCTTCCCGGGCCGCCTCGCGGGCGTCCTCCTCGATGACGGTGATGTACGCGTTCGTTCGGTCGTTGCGCTCGTCGATCCGGGCGAGCATGGCGTCCACGAGGTCGACCGGGGAGAGGTCGCCAGCCTTCACGGCGTCGGCAGTCGCAACTGCACTCCGGTACGTGTCCATGGTGGCCCATCGACCCGGGGTAATCAAAGAGGTTCGCCCGGCTGACACGTGGGAGATCCTTTGCCCGTGGCCGACAGAGACGAAGGCGTGTCTCGCGTGGTCGTCGTCGCGCTGTGTCTGCTACTGGCGGGGTGTGGCACCGCGCCGAGCGCCGGGAGCGACGACCGACCCACCGCGGCGACGGTCACGCCAGCGCCAGTGCCCGACCAGCGTCAAGACGGCGTGGCGGTTCACCGCGCCGGCGAGTCGCCAGCGCGTGGGCTCGCTATCGACGTTTCGCGACCTGCTGGAGACTGCATACGGCGAACTGCTGAACGCGACCGAGGTGGCGTACGGGCCGGTGATCGTGATCGACGACGAGGCGCAGCGGGAGGTGCAGATCCGGTCGGCAGACGGCGACAGCACGGTGTTCCGGTGGGTGCTCGAACGACAGTCGGGCGGCCGCTACAACGGCTGTTGGATGACGACGCGAATCACGAGAGAGCGCGACAGAGAAGCAGGGCCGAATCGGTGAGCGGCGTCAGTCGTCGGCCGGCTCGGGTTCCGTCATGTCGACGGGCGGGGCCGACGCCTCGGCGTTGTGTTCCAGGGCGCGTCGGCGGAGTTTGTCGGAGATGCCGGGCGCGGCGTCGGCGGACACCTCGCCGCCGTGCTCTTCGAGTTCCTCGACGGACATCGGGAACGTCCGGAGGTCGTAGTGGTTCTGGATGCCACAGCGAGCCCCCTCCCCCATCGCGGTCGGGATCTGGTTGTGGCCGGGGGTGATGTCGCCGACCGCGTAGACGCCGTCCGTGCTCGTCTGCCCGTGGTCGTCGACGGCGATGGTGCCGTCGTCGTTGAGGTCGGCACCGAGCGACTCCGCGAGCGCGGTGTTGTAGTCGCTGCCGTACATCGGGAAGCCGCCGCGGTACTCGCGGGTTTCGCCGCTCTCGAAGGTGAACGACTCCAGCCAGCCGTCCGCGCCTTTGTCCATCGACTCGATTTCCGAGTGAATCACGTCGACGGGGTGTCCGTCGAGTTGTCGTTGCGTCTCCTCGGACCACTCCGGGTCGTCGCCGCGCGTGAGCACGTCCACGCTGTCGGTGAAGTTCAGCATGATCATCGCCACCTTCGCGGCGGCTTCGCCGGCCCCCATCACGAACACCGGCTGGTCGACGAACATGTAGGCGTCACAGTGGAGACACCAGTGGAGGCCGCGCCCCGTCCGCGGGAGCGGCGGGTCCGGGCGCACGTCCGAGAAGCCCGTCGCGAGCACGACGTGGTCGCTGACCACCTCGACGTTGCCGGCTGTCACGTCGAAGCGGCCGTCCTCGCGCCGCTCGATGTCGCTCACGAAGTCTTGGTGGTAGTCGGCACCGTACGCCTGAATCTGCTCGCGGGCGGTCTGGAGGAACTCGTTGCCGGACACGTCCTCCGTGACGCCGATGACGTTGTGCGTGTCGAGCATCATCGCCGCGCGACCGCCGCCGCGGTTGATCATCGCGGTGTCGTGGCCGAGCCGCGTCGTGTACAGCGCCGTCGTCAGGCCAGCCGGACCGCCGCCCACGACCGTCACCTCGTACTCCGGAGTCGTTGACATACGAGATAGTAGCGTCGCCAGCCGTATAACTCCGACGTGAGCAGGTGGTAACCGGAAGTAAGCCGTGGTCGTAACGGGCGCGAACGAGCGCAATCTATTGGCAAGTTGTCTCGATTATCACAGCGGTATCTCGGGGCGGAGTCGGCGATCAGATCCGGTTTCGTCTCGAATGATCTTCAAACGAACAAGCCGAGACACTATAAGCACGCGGTCCATATATACAGGTGACCCAACATCGTGCGGGGGGCCGCGCCCCTGTGAGGGACGAGGGATACCATGACCAGCCGCGTATTCAGACTCCATTCGACACTCGAACTGCCACTCGACGACGTACACGAATTCTTCGACGAGGTCGAGCTTCCCGTCGAGATCGACGACATCGACATCACTCGCCGAAACAACACGCTCATTATCAAGGCCGTCTCCGCCGAGGAGAACCTCTCGAAGTACACGCCGACGGCGCAACTAAAGGCGAGCGTGACCGACAACCGCGTCTACGAGGACGAGGACGGCGAGTGGGTCGAGGAACCGCCCGAAGAAGCCGGCTCCAGTTTCGGTGGCGGCGGTGGCGGCGACGGCCCGTCGTGGGGCAGTCTCGCACAGGAAGAAGAGGAGCCGGAGATCAACTCCAAGCTCCGCGAGTACGCCTGCTTCAAGGGCGACCGCGAAACCGTGCTCCAGAACACGGCAATCCAGTATCCGATGTTCGAGGTGCTCCGAAAGCTCGCGCTCTACGCGGAGAACGGTGAGCTGACCGCCATCGCGGCAGTCGACGGCGAACTCAACGCCCACCGCATCGTCGACGGTGAGGAGCGCGCCGCGTCCATCGAGATCGTCGAGGACCCGCGCGAACGGGACGCCGACGACTCCGTCGAGTGGCGCGACAACAAGTTCATCAACTAACTCCCTCCCTTTCGTCTGGTCACCAAGCGCAATCCCTCTCGTTCCCCGCGCGCACGCGCGCGCGAGGCGCCCACTACTGACTCCCAGCGGCCGTGTCGATTCGAAAACGGTTTAGTACCAGTAATGAGATGTAATTACAGACGATGAGCGAGTTTCCCGACTACCTGACCGTCGACTACACCGACGGCGAGGGCGAATCCCCCGACGAGTATCCGAGCATCGAACACAAGATCAAGAAGGCACTGGAGGTCGTCGAGACCGGCCTGCGCGAGTACGAGAACCCGGCCGTCATGTGGACAGGCGGGAAGGACTCGACGCTCACCCTCTACTTCGTGAAGGAGGTCGTCGAGCAGTACGACGAACTGGAGATGCCGGCTACGGTGTTCATCGACCACTTCCAGCACTTCGACGAACTCATCGAGTTCGCCGAGCGGTGGGCCGACCGCTGGGACGTGGAGCTCATGTACGCCCGCAACGACGACGTCGGTAGCTACGTCGACGAGCACGGACTGGAGCCGGGCGACAACATCCCCGTCGAGAACCTCTCTGAGCACAACCAGCATCACATCCGGAACATCCTCGAATACGAGGAGGACACGTTCCCGTTCCTGCTGGACACCTACGTCGGCAACCACCTCCTGAAGACCGTCGCGCTCAACGACACGCTCGAATCCGAGGGCATCGACGGCATCATCTCGGGCATCCGCTGGGACGACCGGGTCCAGCCCATCCTCCAGTTCATGGAGGCGGACGTGTGGGACGCGTTCTGGTACTTCGTCGTCCCGGAGACGGTCGACGCGTACCCGGACGACGGCTACGTCCCGCAGGGCTTCGACGACCTGCCGAACGACCTCACCCACGAGGACATCCCGGTGTCGCCGAAGTACTTCGCCGGCTTCCGGTCGCTCGGCAGCGAGATCTCGACCGACAAGTCCGCCGAAGAACCGGCGTGGCTCCAAGACATGGCGAACACGACCGAGCGCGCCGGCCGCGCCCAAGACAAGGAGGATCTGATGCAGCGGTTGCGCGATCTCGGTTATATGTAAGCTCCCACTTTTTGCACGCTCGCCGCCGCTTCGCGGCGGCTCGCGGCAAAAACTTGGGGAAAATATGCGGGCGTGCTCCTGCCGCCAGCCTCCCTCCGGTCGGCTGGCAGACGAACAGGTGGATTACTGTTAGCCTCCCGAAGCGGAACGGTCGGATACCCTCACGCGTGAGTACGTACTTACTCGGGGGGATGTGTTCACTCTCCCGAACTGCGGAGGTCAGTTCGACCGCGACGACGATAACGACCGTTGCCAGTACCGTGGCTGCGGAGGCAAACTGCGGCGATTGCATATCCGTTCCGGATGCCGCTGCTATTTGTTTGCTTGCACGAGAGAAGTCGGTAATCCCGAGAAATCTATCTCGTGGTCCGGTGTTCCCCGTGTTTGACGCCGATACCCAGACAGATAGCCCCGAACAGCAGCATCGACGGGGCGACCATCATCAGTATCGTGCTTGCCGCCATCGGGATCGGTGCGCCGACGAGCGCGCCGACGCCGAGCGCGACGAACCCGAGAAACGCGACTGCCGTGGTGGTGCGGTCGAACTCCATACGCCCAACAGGTGCGGGACGACAAAAACGGTTCAGGAATCGACCGCATCCTCGTCGCCGGTCGGCCGCACCACGTCCGCGAGGGTGACGACGAGGCCGAGCAGCCAGCCGAGCGGCACGGCGACGGCGAACCACATGATGACGTACGCGACCCCTTCGAGATCGTACTGCGAGCGGAGGAACGTCGCCAGACTCGGCGGCGCGACGGTGTCGAGGAACCACACCGCGAGGTCGAAGCTCCGCGGCAGGACGGCGTTCGCGACCGTCGGCGAGTACAGCGCCGCGACGACCGGCGGCAGGAACACCGCGGTCGTCGCGAACGGATACGCGAAGACGACGGTGACGGGCCGACCGTCGAGACGCAGGAAACCGTACGCGAGCAGGCTCGCAACGACAGCTGTCACGGAGGCGGCCGCGACGGCGTAAAAGCCCTCGGCGGCCGCGCCGAACCGTATCCGGGCGAGCGCGGTCAGGCCACCCCAGACGACGACGCCCAACACGAGGACGCCGACCGCACCGATGCGGGTGACGCCGCTGTCGATCCGTCGCGTGTAGAATCGGGTCGCGAACCCGACCAGCGCGAGCGGATACAGTATCGCGATGATCGGAACGCCGAGCGCCGCCCACACCCTGTACTTGAGCCGGTCGCCGGTCGTCGACGGCGTCCACTTGCCGAGCACGGAGTGGGCGTGGCCGCGCTGGCGCGGAAACACCAACTCCATCCACGTCTCGTGGAGCGTCACGACATCGAACTTGATGCCGCTGACGAGCCCGTCACGCTCCCGGCCCTGCTCGGCTGCCATATCCGATACGACCGGCCTGCCGTACCTGAAAGTTGCGGCCCGATCCGAGGCGAAATGTCGTGACTGCTCGCCGGTCACACAGTGAACGCGACCGGACTGGCGGCCGAGCCGACGTTAGGCCATCGGAAGGCCCTGCTCTGCCTCCAGCAGTTCGTGGTAGCGGTTGCGGATGGTGACCTCAGAGATGTCGGCGACTTCGCTGACGGCCGCCTGCGTCGTCTTCTCGTTCGTCAGGAGCGCGGCGGCGTACACCGCGGCGGCCGCGAGCCCGACCGGTGACTTGCCGGAGTGGACGCCCTGCTCCTTGGCGTTCTGGAGGAGCTGTCGCGCCCGGTTCTCCGCCTCGTCGGAGAGGTCCAGATCGGAGGCGAACCGCGGGACGTAGCTCTCGGGATCGGCAGGCGCGACTTCGAGCCCGAGTTCGCGGACGACGTAGCGGTAGGTCCGCGCGGTTTCGTCCTTCTCGACGCGGGACACCTCGGCGATCTCGTCGAGCGAGCGGGGGACGCCCGCCTGTCGCGCCGCGGCGTAGACGGCAGAGGTCGACACGCCCTCGATGGAGCGGCCGGGCAGGAGATTCTCGTCGAGCGCGCGCCGGTAGATGACGCTTGCCGTCTCGCGGACGTTGTCGGGGAGCCCGAGAGCACTCGCCATGCGATCGATCTCACCGAGGGCTTGCTTGAGGTTGCGTTCCTTGGAGTCGCGGGTGCGGAACCGCTCGTTCCACTTCCGGAGCCGTTGCATCTTCTGGCGCTGGTTCGACGAGAGGGAGTTGCCGTATGCGTCCTGATCGCGCCAGTCGATGTTGGTCGACAGGCCCTTGTCGTGCATCATGTTCGTGGTCGGCGCGCCGACGCGGGACTTCTCGTCTTTCTCCGCGGCGTCGAACGCGCGCCACTCCGGCCCGCGGTCGATGTTGTCCTCCTCGACGACGAGCCCGCAGTCGTCACACACCGTCTCGTGGTCGGCGCTGGCCGTGAGGGTGCCGCCACACTCGGGACACCCCTCGGTTCGCTCCTCCGTCTGTTCGTCTTCCTGCTCGTCCGTGCTCTGATGGGTTCGAAGATACTCGCTCATGGGTACGCTGGCTAGGACTATCTGGGACGGCGCGACCGCCGGAGAAAACCCGGATAGCTTCGCTTACCCAGAGTTCGGAAACAGATTTCATAAACGTATCGGTCGGGTCTCGTGGCTGGACGGCTCGTCGGCGGAGACAAGCGAGCCACCGAAGCGGCGCGTCGGTTTATAAATACGGCGCGGTATCAAGAGCCAAGCCGGTCGCTCCGCGAGCGGTCGTATGCACGTCGCAGTCGGAAGCGGCAACCCGGTGAAGCGCGACGCCGTCGCGGAGGCGCTGCCGGAAGCGCGGGTCGAGACAGAATCGGTCGACTCGGGCGTCGACGAACAGCCGTACGGCCTCGCAGAGACTATCGAAGGCGCAGAGACGCGGGCCGAGCGCGCACTGCCCGGCTACGACCTCGCGGTCGGCATCGAGGGCGGCGTGGCGCGGCTCCCCGACGCCGAAGGGCTCTGGCTCGTCATGTGGGCCGCCGCGACGGACGGCGACGAGTGGGGACGCGGCGGCGGTCCGTCGGTACGACTCCCCGAGGACATCGCGCGCCGCGTCGCGGCCGGGGCGGAGCTCGGCCCGGTGATGGACGACGTGCTCGGCGAGGAGGGCGTCGCCCGAGAACAGGGTGCGGCGGGCGCGCTCACCGGTGGCGTCACCGACCGAACGGAGGCGCTTCGGACGGCCGTCGGCGGCGCGCTCGGGCCTTTCCTCACCGCTCACTACTGACCGGCTCCTCCACGTCGGCGGCCCCCTCGACGGCCTCGACGAGCGAGACGTTGAACACGAGCGTCGCCGCGACGCCGCCGACCACGGTGACGGCGTTCTTGACCGCGTGGTCAACGATGGAGACGGCCAGCGCGACGGCGGCCGTCAGCCCCGGCACCGCCGTGAGCCCGACGACGATGAGCGTGAACGCCCCCTCGTAGAGACCGAGACCGCCCGGCGACAGCGGCACCACCTTCGCGAGGTTGCCGACGCTGACGGCGAAGAAGAGGACGGCGACGAGATACGGCGTCAGGCCGAAGCCGAAGGCCGCGAGCACGCCCACGGCCGCCGCCACGTCGATGCCCCACACGAGGAGGCTGGTCGCGCCGACGCGGGCGAAGGCGTCACGGTCGCCCGCGATGGCCTGCACGTCGGCGACGAACCGGCCGACGATGCCGGAGACGTAGTCGGCGTACGAGTCGTCGCTCACCGCCCGTACCGCCCGGGCGACGAGATCCGTGTCGCGGCGGGCGCTGGCGACGATGACGGCCACGCCGCCGAGTGCGACGGCGGCGACCCCCACCGCGACGCGCAACGCGGTTCGGGCGGCGGTTCCCGGCTGGACCGTCTCGCCGCCGACGGTGATGGTTCCGATGTCTGCGGCGATAGCCGCCGCGAGACCGTCGGTGCTGCCGGTCGCGAACAGGCCGACGAGCACACCTCCGGCGAGGGCGGTGATGGCAAGCAGGTCGAACACCCGCTCGATTGCCAGCGAGGCGAAGCCGCTGGGGTACGGCACCGACCGGCGGGCCTTGACGACGTACGCGCGGATCGCGTCGCCGGCCCGCGCGGGGAAGACGAGATTTCCCGTCTGTGAGATGAACACCGCGCCCGTGAGGAATCCGACCTCCCCCTCGTAGCCGAGTTCGGCGAGGATGTCGCGGTAGCGCGCGCCGCGGAGCGGCCACGAGAGCGCGTACACGAGCGCCGTCGCCGCGACGACCCGCCGGTCGGCACCAGCGATGGCATCCAGCACCGAGGCGGGGTCGAGATACACCGTCATCAGCGCGAGCGCGACGACGGCGAGCAGTGCGCCGGTCGCAAGCCCAACCCGTCGGGTGGCGCGCGGCTGGACGGAGAACTCCCACCAGACGCGGAGTATCTGACTCCCCATCCCGAGCACGTCGCGCACGAGGTCGACCGTCGTGTCACCCTTCGGCGTCCACTGGACGGGAAACTCCTTCACCCGGTAGTCCGCGCGCTGGGCGCGCACGAGCACCTCCGTGTCCCAGAACCAGTGGTCGTCGGCCACGTCGTCGAGCAGGTCGAACAGCGCGTCGCGTTCGAACGCCTTGAATCCGCACTGGTGGTCGTACAGTTCCGAGCGGAGCAGCAGTCGCACCAGCGCGTTGTAGCCCGTCGAGGCGACGCCGCGTTCCGGTTCGCGTTCCTGCTTCTTCCCGGGCATCCGGCGCGACCCGGTCGCCACGTCGTACCCCTCAGTTCGGACGGATTCGACGAGTTCTTCGAGGTGTGACATGTCCGTTGCGAGGTCCGTGTCGAAGTAGACGAGCGTGTCGCCGTCGCTCGCCCGGAAGGCGCGTTCGAGCGCGCCGCCGCGACCCAGTCGGTCGTCGCTGTGGAAGTGGCGCACCCCGTCGTCCTCGGCGGCGAGTCGGTCGGCGATCTCGGGGGTGCGGTCCGAACAGCCGTCCTCGGCAACGATGACCTCGAACGAGTCACAGAAGGAGGCGAGGGTGTCGAGCGTCGTCTCGACGGTGCGTTCGATGGTGTCCTCCTCGTCGTACGCCGGGAGGACGACGCTCACCTCGACCTCGGTCATTGCCTCCGGTTGTAAACGTCCGGCTATGAACTTTCTGGGACGCGCCCTGAGACCAGCGACGACTCAAAATAGGATAGACGGCGACACGCACCGATCCACTTTGCACCATCTGATGGTATCTAATGGTTTCGCACACCAAGGATTATCCGTTCGGAGCGTCTCGTCACTAGTAGAGATGACAGAGAACACGTCTACCACTCCGATTGAGACGGCATTCGAACTCCAGCGCAACGCCATCGAACAGAGCCAGCAGGCGCTCGAACGCAGCGTCGAAGTGCAGCGAGAGGTCGGCGAGGCGATGTTCGAAACGGCACAGCCGGAGGAGCTCGACCGACTGCCCGGCGTCGACTTCGTGCAGACGACCATCCACGGCCAGCTCGACGCGCTCGAAGCCGCCGCGCCCGCCGACACTGCTCCCGTCGACGAGATGCGTGAGAGCATCGACGAGCAGTTCCAGCGACTTGAAAGCCAGCAGGAAGAGACGCTCACCGCCGCCGAGGAAGCGTTCGAGGGCACCGCGGAAGGGTACGAGCAGTTCGCGACGGAGTATCTCGCGGCCATCAACGAACAGCTCGGTGCGCTGCTCGAAGCCCACGAACAGATCGAGGGCCGGACCCTCGAAGCGTTCGAACAGGCCGAGAGCCAGTTCGACGACGTGCGCGCCCAGTACGAGGAGGGCAGCGAGGAACTGCAGGACCACCTCGAAGCGCAGGGCGAGGAACTCCAAGCGCAGTTCGAACAGCTCGAATCACAGTTCCAGGCGCAGTTCGAGCAGTTCCAGTCACAGATCGAGGAGATGCAGCGCCACGTCGAGTCGCTCCAGTCCGAGTCCGACGACGGCTGATCACGGAGTTCTCCTTTTCAGCCGCCCGGAGCGGTGTCGCTGGCACAGTGGCCTTGTCGCCGCGAGCACCATCTCCTGTATGCGCGGGCCACGATACGGCGACCGGCCCGGTCAGCCCCGACGAGGACGACACCAATGGCAAGTACGGCGACATCGCGGTCTGCGTGTGCGACTCGTCAACGACGAGGGAAGGCAGCACACGGTAGTCTGAGCCTCCGCGTGGAACGGCGAGTCTACGTCGCTACTCGCCGAACCGCGGTTCCGATCCCGAACCCGAGCGTTCCGAGGATGGCAGCCCCAATAGACCCACCGACAATTACGAACCCGAGTAACTCCAGCACTCCCGGTCCCGATCCGGTGAGACCGATACCGCCGTAGTTCAGGATGACACCGGCTACAGCCCCGAACGCGAGTAGCCAGCTCACCACCAGCCCCCCGTTGGAGTACGCTTGTTCGGTGATGAGAGCGACGAGGAGGACCGCGTAGCCTTCCCACCAGAGCACGAGATGGACTGACGGATAATTGACGAGCTTCACCGCCGCGAAGTAGACGAGAGACGCCGAGAAGAGCACGACCACACCGAGACCCCACCGTCTAGTCCCTCGCTCGTTCCTCCCGAAGAGGGTGTTCGTATCGGCGGTGACCATACGGTAGCGTGGTCCCCTCTGAATAAAAACATGGGTACGGTACCGATGACCCCAATGTAGCGTCCGTGACACTCGTATGACGGTCTCCAAACGAGTTGTTTCCACGGGTGATTCGATGGCTACCGTTCGAAGGAATCCGCATCCGTCACACGGGAGACCAGGAGTCACTCAGCGACGTTCGCTGAAACCGATTGTCGAACGGCAAGCCCCGAGACGGATAAGAGGATCAGTCCTGCGACCGTGTACTCAATCCGCAACGAGAGTGCAGTAGCTGGCGGGACTGGGTGAGATTGTGCGTAGACTAACTCCAGTGCCGTTCCGACCCCGATGAAAAGCAGGAGCAACCCGCCAAGGCCGAGTAGAGAACCGACGCCGAATAGTATCTTCTGTTGTCGGGTTGTCGTTGGCGTTTTGTTGTGATTCATCGGGGAGGTTCGTTCGACACTATCCAGAGGAACTGACAAAACGGTACGGATGAGTGAACTACCACGATACACGGGGTTTGAAGCTACCCAGTCCTCTCTTGTCGAGGCTGGGGGTTTCTGCTTCCGTGTCGGAGGCCGCTCCTGCGCCGCGAGGTCGACGATATCGCCGGCGCGCCCCTGTCCGATACCCGGCACTGCGGTCAGTTCGTCCAGCGACGCGCTGTTGAGATCCAGCGGATGTGGCACGGCGGCGACGGAGCGGTAGCCGTGGCCGGTGACCGCCACGTCGGTCGTCCGGCCGAGTTCTCGCTCGCCGGGGACGGCGACGAGGAGCGCGTAGGTGCCGGGTTGGCGGCCGAAGGTTCGGCCGTCCTGATGGTATTCGAGGTGGACGTTCGGGAGACGGGTGCCGACCGGCGCGACCCGGCGCAACATCGGCTCGTCTATCTCCTCGCGCACCTCCCGCTTGTAGGACTTGAAGTTGCGCTTGTGCTCCTTGGCGATGTCCGCGCCCGTCTCGGCCATCTCCGTCCCCTCGAAGGCCATCACCTGCCGGATGTTGATGCGCCGGAGCATGAGTCCCTCGTCAAGCACGCGCCGGAGGAACCGCTTGTTGTGCTCGTACGTCTCCGGGCGCTCGCCCATCAGCCCGTGGACGAGGTTGATGCCCGGGAGCAGCTTGGGGAGGCGGTTGGGCGCGTCCGCACCGTAGGAGGGCGCGTCGGCCGGGTCCTCGCCGGGACGCCAGCCGCCGGCCTCGTTGACGACGCGGACGGCCTTCAGACACTCCTCGGCGGTGACGAGCAGGTTGTTCTCCGCCTGCACCACGGGGTCGGCCGATTCGAGGCCGAACGCCGCGGTGTCGCCCGGCGTGTTGTGTTCGGCGATGATCCGTATCGCCGCCCGCGACCGCTCGGGGTAGTCGACGATAGTGATGGGGTTCATGTTGTCGAGGTGGAGCGTGCCGAGGTCGGGGGCCACGTCGCGAATCCCGCCGTACAGTTTCCGGAGGGCGTCTGGGTTCGGTGCCTCGCCGTCGCCGCCGTACGCGAGGATGTCCGCCTGTCGGCCGAGTCGGAGGTGACGCACGCCGCGGTCGTAGAGGCTCTGTACCTCGTCGACGACGGCTTCTGGCGAGCGGAACCCCGGGTCGCCGTACATCGGCTCCGTGCAGAACGAACACCGGTAGGCACAGCCCCGCGAGGTCTCCATTTCGCAGATGAGATAGTCGGGATGGTTCGGGTGTTGCTCGACAACGAACGCGCCCTTCGCAGCCCAGCGAGCGATCTCCTCGTTCGAGCGGTAGCGGTCCTCGAAGCCTTCGAGACCGCCGTGTGCGAGGTCGTACGCGGCCGCCTCCACGTCCGCGAGCGCGAGGAAGTCGAAGTCGAGGTCGTCGCGCTCGGTGTCCTGTGCGCCGGCGTTCTCCTCGCCGACGCCGAAGCGGACCGGGCCGCCCATCACGCTCGTCCCGCTGGCGGTCCACGCGAGTTCGCGCACCTCGTCGGGTTCGGCGGGCGTGCCGCCGACGTAGCTGCCGGGGACGGTCATGCCGCCGACGTAGACGAACAAGTCGGCCGTCTCCACGTCCTGCCACTTGTGGCGGTCCTCGCGGAGTTCGTCGATGGTGTGGTAGGTAATCTGCTTGGCAGGGACGCCGGCGTCAACGAGCGCGCCCGCCGTGTAACGGGGGTACGTCGAGATGTACGGCGGGACGCCGAAGTGGGCCGGCTCGTCGACGTAGCCGTCCACGAGCGTCACGGAGAGGTCGGCCGGGTCATCCATTGACGGAAGGGAGCGGACGGAGAAGTAAAACGCCGCCGGTCCACGGCTTTAACTGTCGGAAGGCTTCTCTACCGGTATGGCGCAGGGCGACCTCCCGGTCGGCACGCGCGTCGGTCGCGTCGCACTCGGGGTCGCCGACCTCGACCGCATGACCGACTTCTACGTCGACACGGTCGGCCTCGCCGTCCACGAGCGCACCGACGACCGGGCGCGTCTCGGTCCGGATGGGGGCGACCCGATACTCGAACTCCACGCCAGCGACGCGCCGGCCCGTGCGTCCGGCGCGGCGGGGCTGTTCCACACGGCGTTCCGCGTGCCTGACCGCGCGGCGCTCGGTGCGGCACTCGACCGGATCGAAGCCCAGTGGCGGCTAGGCGGCGCATCGGATCACGCTGTCAGCGAGGCGCTGTATCTACAGGACCCCGAGGGGAACGGCATCGAACTCTACCGCGACACGCCGCGAGACGTGTGGCCGACGGCGGCGGACGGCAGCGTCGACATCAGGTCGTATCCGCTGGATCTCGACAGTATCCGGGCGGCCAGCGACGGGGCCGCGAGCGTCCCCCCGGAGACGGACGTCGGCCACGTCCACCTCGAAGTTACCTCGATACCCGCAGCCCGCAAGTTCTACGTCGACGCACTCGGCTTCCGACTTCGCGACACGCAGGCGCAGGGGGCCAACACGCAGGCGCTGTTCGTCGCCGCGGACGACTACCACCACCACCTCGCCCTGAACACGTGGCGCGAGCGAACCGCTCCGGCAGGGGGACGCGGCCTCACGCGGTTCGAACTGCTCGTGCCCGACGCGGCCGCGCTGGACGGCCTCCGGACGCGACTCGACGCGGCCGACGCCGACTTCGACGCCGACGGGTCGGAACTGACGGTGCGCGATCCGGACGGCATCGAACTCCGATTCCGGACTCAGACGTAGATGTACCCCTCCAGCGGGTCGTACCTGTCCGGATTCGTGTCGAACTCTCGCTCGACGGCGCGCGCGACGGCGACCGTGCCGACCACGGCGTCCAGCGCGTCACCGCCACCCTCCTCGACGAGCGTCGTCGCGGTCGCGTCGTCGAGTTCGACGCCCCACTCGCGGAGGCCATCGACGATGGTCGCGCGGCGCGCTCGCTCCCCCTCGTGGGTGCCGCCCTTGTACTTCTCGTCGGGGAGGCCGAGCGCCCGGAGCGTGCTGGCAGGATATATCTCACACAGCGGCGGGTCGCCGGGGGCCATCGGTGCGACGGCCACGTGTCGCTCGCGGACGAGCGGCGCGAGCACGTCCCGGATACCGTGAAGCGTCTGGTAGCGCGTGATGAACGAGTACGGCGACGACGCGCCGGTCGGCCGGTCGGTGACCCGCTTCAACTCGACGCCGTCGGCGTCGCTCTCGCGGGCCCGTTCCTTCAGCGCCGTCTGCATCTCGCGGGCGTCCCTGTCGGCGAACGCGTCGGCGAACCAGTCGAGGGACGCGCGCCAGTCGTCCACGACCGGGAGGAGCGGTCGGGGCAGTCCGAACGACACGTCGAGCCCGACCGGGCCGTCCGCGTCGGCGAGCCAGTCGCGCAACGACCCAAGGACGACGCTCCGGTCGCGACCGCTCGCGTCGAACGCCGTCGCCGCGGAGCGACACGCCTCGACGCGGAGGCCATCTGCCGTCGGCGCGGCGCTCGCCAGCCAGATGTCGTCTGCCGGCTTCGCCGCGCCGCTGAAGTCGACGCCGTGATACACGGGTCGGCGTACGAGGGGGCCGGACAAGCCGGTTGCGACGGTGGTGTCCGGTTAAGAGTGCTCTAGCGACGAGGATGACAACGAGGTGTAGAAAGCCCCCGGGCGCTACGGTCGCGCGGCTCGCTGCGCGCCTCGCTCACTGCGTTCACTGCGGTGCTTGCATCGCCGTGCTTCCCGTAGCGCCCACCGGGAGAGCGGAGCTCTCCCGAGTAATCGGCGGCGAAGCCGCCGATAACGGCCCCTTTCAGTCCCTCCCGGCACGGATTCTCGGCTGAGCGACGACCCGCGTATCTGAATACCGCCGTCCGCAACGGTTAACCTCGGGCCACCGGAACCGGCTGACATGGCTGACGACGAGGAAGAAGACACTGAACCGGCCGTCGAACTCGGCGACGGACCGGAGGTCGAGGGTGTGCCGCTGGCACAGGTCACTTCGCGGCTCCACTTCGGCATCGAGAAGAGCGAGGTAGACCGGCGCGAAGGCGATACGACCATCCGGACGCCGGACGGCCCACGCGACCTCTCGGCGGTACTCGGGGAGACGGACGAGACGTACTTCTCGACCAGACAGGCGTTCGAGACGGCCATTCGCGACACCGTCGGCACCGGTCCCGTCCCGACCGAGTAGCCCAGTCGTGAGGGGGTCCGAGCCGAGTGATCGGGGGGTGTTCGCTGGCCGCACGGGTCGTGAGCCGCTTCCAGCGCCGCTCTCCGGGTTATCGTGGCTCCAGCGCGCACTGCTCGTGGGCGCGGCCATCGCCGTCGCGTGGACGCTCTGGAACTCAAACGGGCTAAACGAGCGCGTGGGGAAGGACCTCCTACTGTTCGTGGCGCTGCCGGCGGCGCTCGCGGCCGCCCACGGACGGAGCCTCGGCTGGCGCATCGACCGGACAGCAATTCGGAATGCAGTCCTGCTCGCCGTCTTCGTGACGCCCTTCTATCTGGTCGGGTCGACGCTCCCGACGGTGCGGGCGTTCTATCCGATGTGGGGCGGGACGCTGGCGACGTATCCGACGCACGTGCTCAAGCAGTTCGCCGTCGTCGTCGCGGCAGAGACGTACTATCGTGGCCTGCTCTGTGTGAGCGTCAAGAAGCTCGGCCGGAAGGCGGCGCTCATCAGCCCGGTCGTCTACGCGTTCCACCACCTGTACAAGCCGCCGATAGAACTGGTGTTGTCGGGGCCGACGGACGTGCTGTTCGGCCTCGTCGACTACGAGTCCGACTCGATCCTCCCGTCCGTCGTCGCACACGGCGGCGGATTGGCGCTGCTCGACTGGCTGGTGCTTCACGAGCCTATCTTCCCGCCGGAGCAGGTGCTCGAATGGCTCTCGTGGCTCCCGCTCCCGTTATAGGTGGCTTCCGCCACGTTCAATACCGGACCTGCCGACCGTCTGGTATGACACGCTCCGTGTGGCTGAAGGCCGACGACGATGTCGGCGACTGGGAGACGCGGCGTAAACGCATCACCGCCGGTCTCGAAGCCGGCGTCGACGCCGTGCTCGTCGACCGCCGCGATGTGGAACGGGTACGCGAACTCGGGCAGGTGACCGTCGCCGCCTTCACCGGCGACGACGTACACGTGATGGACGCCGACGAGGAGGGCGCGGAGCCGGACATCCGCGTCGTCGGCAAGGACGGCGAGGGCGACGGCACCGTCGAACTTCCCGCCGATTTCTCCGGCAGCGCCGACCTGACCACGCTCAGGCGCGACGGTGGCGACGCCTCGTTCGTCCGTATCTTGGACGAGGAGTACGAGACGTTCGCGGAGACGGCCGCGACGGAGACCGACTACACCGTCGTCGTCGGCGAGGACTGGACGATCATCCCGCTGGAGAACCTCATCGCGCGCATCGGCGACGAGACGGAGCTCGTGGCCGGCGTCCGGAGTGCGGAGGAGGCCCGGACTGCCTTCGAAACGCTCGAACTCGGCGCAGACGCGGTGTTGCTCGACGCGGACGACCCCGGCACCATCCGCGACGTGGTCGAGGTGCGCGACGAGGCGGAACGCGAGAGCCTCGAGTTGGCGCACGCGACCGTCACCGCCGTCGAGGAGACCGGCAGCGCCGACCGAGTCTGTGTCGACACGGGAACGATGATGACCGACGACGAGGGGATGCTCGTCGGCTCGATGTCTCGCGGGCTGTTCTTCGTCCACGCGGAGACCGCCGAGTCGCCGTACGTCGCCTCCCGGCCGTTCCGGGTGAACGCCGGCGCGGTCCACGCGTACGTCCGCACGCCCGGCGGCGGGACGAAGTATCTCGCCGAACTGCGCTCCGGCGACGAGGTACAGGTCGTCGACACGAACGGCAACACCCGCGAGGCCATCGTCGGGCGCTCGAAGATAGAGAAGCGGCCGATGTTCCGCGTCGAGGCGGAAACCGAGGACGGCGACCGCGTCGAGACGCTGCTCCAGAACGCCGAGACGATCAAGGTCGCGACGAGCGAGGGCCGCACGGCCGTCACCGATCTCGAAGCCGGCGACGAACTGCTCGTCCACTACGAGGACACGGCCCGTCACTTCGGCGAAGAAGTCGACGAGAGCATCATCGAGAAGTAACTACGCGTCGAGGTCCTCGACCAGTCGCGCGAGCGTCGCGAGGTCGTACTGGCCGGGCGCGGTCGCTTCGTCGGGGTCGATGGGCGCGTAGCCGATTCGAGAGCCGTACAGCGGCGCGACGGCCCGTGTGTGTCGCCCGGCCTTGCCCATCGCCATCGTCGCGACCGTCGCACCCTCCGCGGCCATCGCCTGCGTGACCGAGAGCAGTCGGAGCGTGTCCTCGCGCGAGTCGGCGGTGACGGCGAGCTTACCCACGTCGCCGGCGGCGGCCGCGCGGGCGAGCAGGCGCGCGAGTTCGTCACCCTTGGGCGTGGCTTCGAAGTCGTGGACCGACGCGACCACCTGCGCGCCGTGGTCGTGCGCGTGGTCGAGCGTCGGCTGTGCGCCCTCCTCGATGGCGATCACCTCTACGTCGATGGCGACGACCGCCTCGTGTTCGGCCGCGGTTTCGAGCGCGGCCAGCCGTCGCTCGTCGTCGGTGGCCTCGCCGCCCTCCCACGCCGCGCGGTTCGTACACAGGAGCGGGAGGTCGCCGTCGTAGTCGTCGAGCGCTTCGAGCGGCGCGTCCGCGAGGTCCATCCGGAACTCGACGAGGTCGGCGTACTCGCGGGCGGCCGGCTCCACGGACAGGTCGGCCGTCGACGCGGCGAGCCGAAACGAGTCGAAATCGAGGTGCACATCGGTCGGTGTGTGCCGACGTGGAAAAGCGGCGCGGGTGACTCAGGCAGTACGGTTCAAATGACGCGAGATGAGTTGCCACATCTGGTGTAACCAGCTTGGAAGCCCCCGCCGGCTCGACTCCCGGGCCTCGCTGCGGTCCTCGGCCGTTGGCCTGCGGTCCTTGCTTCGTCCGGGTTCGTCGTCCCGGGCTATCTCTTGCACCTCGTACAGCCGGATCGCTCGCTCCATCTTCGTCTTCACGCCGAAGTCGTAGTGGTCGGCCTCGTAGCGCGTCTCGTTGTCCGCCGAGAAGGCGCGCTGTGCGGCAAGTCGCTCCTGCACCACCTCACGTGAGAGCGACGGCGTCTCGGTTGCGGCGTCCGCGAACGCGCCGACGAGGTCAGGGTCGCGCTCGTAGCCGACGCTGTTGCGCCCGGCGACGAGCGCGGCGAGCGTCGTCGTCCCCGTCCCCCAGAACGGGTCGAGGACGGTGTCGCCGTAGACGGAGAACATCGACACCAGCCGATACGGCACCTCAAACGGGAACGCGCCAGAGCGGTCGCGCCCCTCGCCGGGGAGCGCCTGTCGCTCGCCGCGAATCTCCCACAGGTCGGAGAACCACTCGTTGCGCTCCGCCCAGAAGTACGCCGACTCGTAGCGCGTCTCGTCGCTCGGCGGAAAGGAACGCGGGCCGCCCTTCCGGAACAGGAGTATCTGCTCGTGTTCCAAGGTCGGGTAGGCGTTCGTCGGGAGCATGCCGCTGCCCATGAACTTCGCCGCCGAGTTCGCCGGCTTGCGCCACAGCAGGTCCGGGAGCGTCCCAAAGCCGTGCGCGCGCATCCGTCGCGTGATCTCCGCGGCGTTCGGATACTGCTGGAACTCGTCGACGTTCCGGGTCGCGTCGCCGACGTTGACCGCGACGACACCTCCCTCCCGAACCACGTCGGCGAGTCGCGCCCACACCGCGTCGAGGAGGTCGTGCATCAGTCGGAAGGCGCGGTCGCCCTCGCCGGCGTCGAGCGCCCGCCCGATTTCGGGGTCCTGCGCCCGGAAGCTCTCGTCCCACATCTCCACCATCGGATACGGCGGCGACGTGACCACGAGGTCGATTCCGTCGCTCCGGAGGTCGCGTGCGTCCGCGACGTGCACCTCGTGGCGCGTCTGCACATCGACTCCGGAAGAGGGTGCGGCTTACGGCTCTTGCGGTCCCGGTCGCGGTGAAAAAGCGCGTCGTACTCAGTCCCAGTCGGGGCCGAAGTCGGGGTCGACACGGCGGTCTCTGCGGTCGATGTCGTCGATGGTCGCCACGTCCGCCGCGTCGAGTTCGACGCCGAGACTCCGCCAGTTGTCGCGGATGTGCGCCTCGCTCGTCGCTTTCGGGATGGCGGTGACGCCCTTCTCTCGGAGCCACGCGAGGCTCACCTGCGCCTCGCTGGCGTCGTGTCTCTCCGCGATCTCGCTCAGCTCCGGCACGTCGAACACGCCGCCACGGGCCAGCGGCGAGTAGGCGACGAGTTCGACATCGTTGTCGGCGGCGTACTCGCGCAACTCCGACTGCGGGAGCATCGGATGCATCTCCACCTGATTCGCGAACGGCTGGCCGCCGAGCACGTCGCGTGCGGTGTCGAGGTGGTGTGGCTCGAAGTTGGAGACGCCAATTCGCTCCACGAGACCGTCGTCCTGCAGTTCGGCGAACGCCGGCAGCGTCTCCGCGGGATCGTACTGGTCGGCCGGCCAGTGGACGTACATCAGGTCGACGTACTCCGTGCCGAGTTTCTCCAGACTCTCGCGGGTGGACGCGGCCACGTCCTCGGGCGCGAGCTTGTCGATCCACACCTTCGAGGCGAGGAACACGTCGTCGCGAGCGACATCGGCCGCGGCGATGCCGTCGCCGACGCCCTCCTCGTTGCGATATATCTGTGCGGTGTCGACGTGTCGGTACCCCATGTTCAGGGCCGTCGTCACGCTGTCTGCACACTGTGAGCGGTCGTCGTTCTCCCACGTCCCTAACCCGAGCATCGGCATCCCGTCGCGGGCCGGCACGTCGAACGACTGGCTTTGCTGTGACACGGCCGCGGATACGCAGGAGACGGAAAAACGCTTTGCGGTACTGGGAGGCGACGAGACCAACCGGGCGGTGACGCGACCCTGTCCGAGCGTACTGTCGCACATCAGTGGGACGACGCGGTCGTCGCGCAGCCGGTCGTGCAGTCTGGGCAAACTCCGGCGTCAGTTGCACATCTGTTGCGTTTGCGAAGCCTTTTATACAGCCGACGGTGTAGCCCGAAGCAAGCGGGTTTTCCGGCACAGTATCCCGCAGTCACCGTAGCGAGCGGCATCCTGCACGGAGAACGGTAGCATGACGGCTCCCACATCGTACACGGCGGATCCGGGCGACCCCCCGGGAGCGGTGCGTCGCGGGCCGGAACCCCTCCACTACATATGAGCTCAGTAGAGCGGCAACTCGACGACTTACAGGCAGAGATCGAAGACGAAGTCCCGGCCGACATCACCATCTCGGACGTCACCTACGAGGGCCCGGAACTGGTTGTGTACACGCGCGACCCGAAGGAGTTCGCCAGCGACGGCGACCTCGTCCGGCGGCTCGCCTCCAACCTCCGCAAGCGGATCACCGTCCGACCCGACCCGGACGTGCTCTCGCATCCCCGCGAGGCCGAAGAGCAGGTCCGCGACATCATCCCGGACGAGGCGGGCGTCACCGACCTCGACTTCCACGCCGACACCGGCGAAATCGTCATCGAGGCGGAGAAGCCCGGCATGGTCATCGGTCGGCACGGCTCTACCCTGCGCGAGATCACACAGGCGGTCGGCTGGACGCCGGAGGTCGTGCGGACGCCGCCCATCGAGTCCTCGACCGTCTCCAACGTGCGGAACTTCCTGAAACAGGAGCGCGACGAGCGGCGCGACATCCTCGAACGCATCGGCCGACAGATCCACCGCGAGGAGATGGCCGACGACGAGTGGGTGCG
>PXSB01000029.1 GCA_003023185.1 Halobacteriales archaeon QS_9_67_17
GCGACGGCGGTGTTGGAGCACTCACAGGACAACTGCGGCGCGACCGTCTTCGACCACGATGGTTCGACCGAGATAATCGCGGAGAACCTGACCGGCTGGCGTTAGCTCGGATACTCCGCCGAGAGCACGTCCGTCTCCTCCTCGTAGGCGTCGTTCGCCGGGGAGACGGAGCCGGTCGCGTACCCCTCTAAGTCGAGGGTGACGTGGTCGAAGCCGCAGTCGAGCAGGTGGTCGCGTGCGGCGCGCACGAAGTCGGGGTCGAGCGCGCGCTCCAGTTCGTCGTCGCCGACCTCGATACGCGCGAGCCCGTCGTGGTCGCGCACGCGGAACTGCTCGAAGCCCCACGTCCGCAGCAGCGTCTCGGCCCGCTCGACGCGGGTGAGCCGCTCTTCCGTCACGTCCAGCCCCGTCGGGATGCGCGAGGAGAGACACGCCATGGAGGGTTTGTCGGCGACGGAAAGGTCGTAGTGGTCCGCGACCGCCCGAACCTCCGACTTCGTGAGACCGTGTTCAAGCAGCGGCGAGTAGGCGTCGAGTTCCTCGACGGCCCGGAGGCCGGGCCGGTGGCCCTCGCCGGGGTCGTCGGCGTTCGTGCCGTCACACACCACGTCGATGCCGAGGTCGCGGGCCGTGTCGAACATCTCGCCGAGCCGCATCGACCGGCAGTGGTAACAGCGGTCGCCGTCGTTCGCGACGAAGTTCGGGTCGTCGAGTTCCGAGAAGGAGGTGATCTCGTGACGGATGCCGATCTCGTCGGCGACGCGGGTCGCGTCGTCCAGTTCGGCCGCGGGGAGCGTCTCGGATTTCGCGGTGCACGCGACGGCGTCATCGCCGAGTGCGTCGTGTGCGATGGCGGCGACGACCGCGCTGTCGACACCCCCAGAGAAGGCGACGAGGACGGGACCACGCTCCGCGAGGTCGGCACGCGCCGCGTCGACCTTCGCGGCCACTGCGTCGTCAAGTGTCATGCACGCGCTCCGTGACCGACGCTGAAAAGCTCGCCGGAGCAACCGTCGGTGGGCCGCACGGAGGAGCCAGTCACAGGACAGTCACGCCCGACACCGACGCGCGCTTCTCTCCTCGCTCGGCCGGCGCGAACGGTGACTACAAACCTGCCGGCACCGTACACTGACGCATGAACGCCGACGAGTTCGTCGACGCGGTACGGGATCAGAACAAGACGGAGCTGTCGCGGCTCGGCTCCTCGAAATCGCTGTACGCCGACACGGAAGGCGAGATGGAGCCGGGCGTCGTCATGCGTGCGGCCGCGGACGCCGAACACGCCGCCGCAGAGACGTTCGAGGCGTGGGCCGACTCCGCCGCCGGCGAGGCGAGCGAAGTGTTCCGCACGACGGCCGAGGAGGAGTACGACCACTACGAACAGGTCGTCGCCGAGTTGGACGACCACGAACCCGGCGGGAGTCTCCCCGCCATACAGGAGTATCTCCGCGGGCTCGATGACACGACGGAGCGACTCGGCGCGCTCGTCGGGCGGACGCTCGCCGCCGAGAAGTCGAAGGAGCAGACGACCGGCTTCTTCGTCGGGCAGGCGAAGCCGCAGGTGGCGAGCACGTTCCGCGGGCTGGGTGACGACCTCGACGACCAGATCGCTCGCGCGACCGACCTGCTGGCCGAGCGGTGTGAGAGCGACGATGAGTGGCAGGACGCGCTAACGGCCGCCTCGGAGGCCATCGGGGTCGCCTACGAGGAGTACACGGAGCGGCTGGAGTCGATGGGCGTCAACCCGAAGCCGGTGTGTTAGACGGCCGCTCGCGTGCTGTTAGTGGTCGCTGGCGCGGCCGGACCGGTCGATGCCGATAACTCTCCCGGCGTAGCTGGCCCGGACCAGACGTAGAGCGGGCAGGGGCCGTTGCCGGAGGCGCAGAGCTTCACGTAGCCGAGGCCGGGGACGCCGAACTCGGCGGTGCCGATGACCCACGCCGGCCGGACCGGCGAGGATAGCCCCGTCACCTGATCGTACCGGTCGTTCGTCGCCGGGTTGTCACCCTTCGTGATGAAGCCGGCGTGTGGCGCCGGGCAGTTGCGGAGCTGCTCGCAGTTCTTCGCGTCGCCGATGCTGTCCTTGTCGGCTCTGTCGTACCAGTTCTCTCCGTCCGCGACCCAGAGGCGAGCCCGATGGATGATCGGGGTTCCGGAGCGATTGTCCGGTCGGTAGATGATCACGTCACCGTAGTTCGAGAACTCCTGATAGCCGGCCGTCTGGCCGCGCTGATACGTGACGACGCCCGTCTCCCCCTGTGCGGCCTCCGGCGAGAGCCGGTCTTCGTCCATCACGAACACCAGTTCGCCGACGGTCATGTTCGGCTCCATGCTGCCGGACTCGACGGCGACCATTGGGGGCCAGACGCCGCTGACAGCGAACAACAGCAGTCCGACCGCGAGCACCGCGCCGACGCTCGTGAACACCTCTCGGACGTACGCCACGCCGGAGTGGTCGGTCGTCCAGAGCCAGCGCAGCCACTCGACCGGCCCGCGCGGCCCCGACTCGTCGCTCATTACCCCCCGTATCCGTGCAAGTCGTTTGAACGTTCTGTCTTCCGGAAGTCTCGCTGGATTCGGCAACGGCGACGGGGTGAGACGGGAGTCGTGACGCAAATCGGGACTCGGAGAGGCCGCGTGCCGCTGTCGAGCGAGCGGGCGCTTTCTCGGGTCGGCACGCTTTTGCCCGCCTGTCGCTTCTCATCGGAGCGTGCCGCTGGAGTCGCCGGCCCGGATAGCGAGCGAACTCGCGAGCCGCGGCTTCAACGCGTCCCGCGAGGCCGTCACCCTGCTCGCCGGCGCCGCAGATACGGAGGCCGCGCTGGTACTCGCCGTCGAGGCCGTGCCCGACGACACCCTCGTCCTCACCGCCGAGGACGTGGAGCGGGTGCTCGACGACGGCCGCCACACGCGTCGCGACGCCGACATCGGCGATTCAGGCCCTGACGACCCCTCCGTTTCGACTGGAACTGACCCGGAGAATCTAAACGACGAACACGGGGGTGCTCCAGTCGAAACAGGGGGGTCTTCGGGCGGGGCGTCGCTGGGGTCGTCGTTCGCGCGCGACCCAGACATCTCGAAGCGATCCATCAGCGTCGGGCAGGACATCACCGGGGCGTCGACGGGTACCGGCGAGTACGGGGACTTCGTGACGGTGTTTCGTGACCGCTACGAGAAGCTCGCCGGCCAGTTGCGCGGCCGGGTGAACCACCGGCCGACGGACTCGCTACGCGCGATGCCGGGCGGGAGCAACGCCGGTCTCGTCGGGATGGTCAACGACATCCGCTCGACCGCGAGCGGCCACTGGCTAATCGAGCTGGAGGACACTCACGGCGTCTTCCCGTGTCTGGTCATGAAGGACAAGGGCATCGCCGACCTCGTTGACGAACTCCTGCTCGACGAGGTGATCGCCGTCGACGGGACGGTGAGTGACGACGGCGGCATCCTCTTCGTCGATTCGCTCCACTTCCCGGAGGTGCCGCGCACCTACGAGCCGAGCACGGCCGACCGTCACGTGCAGGCCGCGCTCATCTCGGACGTACACGTCGGCTCTGAGGAGTTCCTCGCGGACGCGTGGCACCGCTTCGCCGACTGGCTCCACACGGAGGAGGCCCGCAACGTCGAGTATCTCCTCGTCGCGGGCGACATGGTGGAAGGCGTCGGCGTCTACCCCGATCAGGACGACGAACTCGACATCGTTGACATCTACGAGCAGTACGAGGCGTTCGCGGAGTATCTGAAGGAGGTGCCGGGCGATCTGGAGATCCTGATGATCCCCGGCAACCACGACGCCGTCCGCCTCGCCGAGCCACAGCCCGGCTTCGACGAGGAGCTGCGCGACATCATGTCGGCCCACGACGCCCGCATCCACGGCAACCCCGCGTTGGTCGACGTAGAGGGCGTGAAGATCCTGATGTATCACGGCGTCTCGCTGGACGAGGTGATCGCCGAACTTCCCGAGGAGAAGGCGAGCTACGACGCGCCACACAAGGCGATGTACCAACTGCTGAAGAAGCGCCACGTCGCCCCGCAGTACGGCGGTCACACGCGACTCGCTCCCGAAGAGGAGGATTATCTCGTGATGGAGGAGGTGCCGGACGTGTTCCACACCGGCCACGTCCACAAGCTCGGCTGGGGGCAGTACCGCCGCGTCATCGCCGTCAACTCCGGCTGCTGGCAGGCACAAACCGACTTCCAGCGCTCGGTCAACATCGATCCTGACGCCGGCTACGCGCCGATCCTCGACTTGGACACGCTCGACATGAGCGTCCGTGACTTCTCCTGACGACACTCAACGATGCGGCAGATCACGCTACGCTGTGCTCACGTTCCAACATAGCAGCGAGCGGCGGTGTTCAAATAAGCGATGGCTGATTGAGCAACCGTGTTGGGTGGGACTGAAAGGGGCCGGGCGCTACGGGAAGCACGGCGATGCAAGCACCGCAGCGGGCCGCAGGCCCGCGAGGCGCGCAGCGAGCCGCGCGACCGTAGCGACCGGGGGCTTTCTACACCTCGTTGTCTCCCTAATGTCCAGAGTCACCCCTATTTGAACACTGTCCAGCGGGCTGAGTGGGAGTTGAACCGGAGCGAGGTGGGTCCGCTTGTTCCGACGGCCTCTCGCGGACTGCGACTCGCAGGGTCTAATCTAATCGGAGTCCTCGCTGGTCGCTCACGCTCGCAACACAGAAGCGGGCCGGGTGGGATTTGAACCCACGACCGTCCGGTTAAAAGCCGGACGCTCTGCCGGGCTGAGCTATCGGCCCTCAGTCACATATAGCGCCATGACGTGGTAAACAGTTTCGATGCGGGCAGGGCTACTCGTCGAGATACGCCGCCAGCGCGTCGGCGACCACGTCGGCAGGGCCGGTCTCGTCGAGCGCGGCGCGGCGGCGGAGACGGTGGTACACGTCCGTCGGGAGCGACAGCTCGACCCGTCCGAGTTCGACGTCGGTGTCGCCGAGTGCCTCCTCGACGCTCGCGCCGTCGTTGACCCGAGAGGCCGTGGCGCGCACCTCACGGACGGTGAGGCCGTGGTCGAGCACGGCCCACGCGAGGAGGAACCGGGCCTCGCCGGCGACGCGCGCGATGTGCTTGGCCGCGGTCGGGGCGATCTGACCGAGGGCGACGTACTGGCGTACGGATCGAGGCAGGTCGTGGACGCGCGCCCACTTGCGGATGAACGAGACGGTCGCTTCGCCGCCGGCTCGCTTCGCGGCGTCCTTGTACGAGCCCTCGCCGCGGACGAGCGCGGCACACGCGGCCGCGCCCCGAAGCATGTACACGTTGTCGGTGCCGCCGGCGGTGTTCTCGGCGAACCGACGGACGACATCGGCGGCTTCAGCGAGACTCTCGGGGTCGGATGGGTCGAACCGGGCTGCCTCTTCGCCGGCGACGTTCCGCCGAATGACGGGTTCGCCGACGGGCGACTCACGGCTGGCCGTTCCCGCCGGCGACTGCTCGTCGGGGTCGGAGGCGCTACGCTTCTCTCCGGGGTTCATTCATTACCGCCTTGTATGTCAGGCGACGATAAAAAGGCCCTGTCGCTGTGCGCGGGTGTCCGGTACTGCACTCGCTCATGTAGTCTTCGGGCGGCCTCGGGTCGTACTCGCTGAAAAGATCAGTCGTCGTCGTCGCGCTCGCTGGTGTGCTCCCAGATCTCGGTACAGCCACATCCGTCATCGACGTCTTCGAGGTGGCTCGTGTCGACGTCTTCGTATCGGTCGTCGCGGTCCTCGTCGGACGGCGTCTGCTCTTCCGACTCACCGCTCATGCCGTCACCTCCCCGCGGGGCGTAATCTGCGCCGCGGTGCTACGGGTTTCTCGCATCAGTTCATCGCACAACCTACGTAAGTATAAGCCCATGCCACTACGTAATCACTACCCGTGCTGAGGAGTACCGGGCGGTGTTGCTCGTTTCCCCGACGCTCGCTCGCGTGAGAACTACGAGACGACGGCGGGTCGCCCCCGACAGCGGTGTCACCGTAGCCGACGACAGGGGCGTCGCCGCGAGCGTCGGGCTTACGTCGCTCGGCCGGTTCGCTGTGATGTGGTCACCTCGGTTCACCAGCTCGACGACGGTGCGTGGGTGAGCGTCAACGACAGCCGAGAGGTGAACGTCTCGGACCTCTGGCAGCTCGCCCGAAGCGACTTCTGCGGCTGTGAGCGGGCCGACTTCCTCGCCGAAGGGTTCGTCGAGGTGAGTGCCGCCGCCGGACGCGTGGAGGCGCGCATCGCCGGCCGCTGTATCGTCTGTGGCGAGGAGGGCGTCACCGACTGGCTGGAACTCGGGCGCGCCGATCCCGAGGCGGGCGAGTTCCGGTCGGTCGTCCCCGAGAGCGTCCACGTTCCCGACCGGCGACGACGGCTCGCGACGCCGGAGTGACCGGAGTCGGCGAGTGGGATTATCTCAGATACCAGCAACTGTTGCCCGTAAACAGGAGCCGGGGGGATGTTTGACGCGTCTGGCGTGCGTATATGATTCGAGGACGTGCACATGTGTATGCCGACTAAAGTCGAGGGATGGAAGAGCGAGGCCTACGGGAACGAGGTCCGCGAGCACATCCTCGAGTTCGCCGAGGAGGGCTGGGACGCCATTCCCGAGGACGAACACGACGCGTGGTTCGAGCGGTTCAAATGGTGGGGGCTCTACCACCAGCGGAAGGGACAGGAGAGCTACTTCATGATGCGGATCGGGACACCGAACGGCGTCCTCGAACCCGGACAGCTGGAGGTCGTCGCCGACGTGGCCGACGAGTACGCGAGCGGCCCCGTCGACAACCCCGAGTTCGGCGGCGCAGTCTGTGACTGGACCACCCGCCAGTCCATTCAGCTCCACTGGATCAAGCTGGAGGACATCCCGGACATCTGGGAGGAGCTCGAAGCCGTCGGCCTCTCCACACAGCAGGCGTGTGGCGACTCGTGGCGCAACATCGTCGGCTGTCCCGTCGCCGGCAAGGACACCGAGGAGTTCATCGACGCGTGGCCCGTCGCTGAGGAGCTCAACGAGCGGTTCAAGGGCAACGAGGAGTATTCGAACCTCCCGCGCAAGTGGAAGGTGTCCGTCACCGGCTGTTCGGAGGGCTGCGGACAGGGCGACATCAACGACCTCGCCTTCGAGCCCGCGGTGAAGGAGATCGACGGCGAGGAGGTGAAGGGGTTCAACGTCCGCGTCGGCGGCGGGCTGGCGCGCAAGGAGCCGCGCTTCGCCCGCTCCATCGACGTGTTCTGCACTCCCGACGAGGTCGGTGATGTCGCCGGTGCCTGTTCGGCGCTGTTCCGCGAGCACGGCGACCGCGAGGACCGGTTCAACGCCCGCATCAAGTTCCTCGTCGACGAGTGGGGCACCGAGAAGTTCCGCCGCGTCCTGCAGGAGGACTTCGTCGACTTCGAACTCCGCTCGGCCGGCGAGGACCTCCGCGACGAGTACACATACAACGCCGGCGACGGCGAACACGGCGACCACGTCGGCGTCCACGAGCAGCCCGACGGCAACTACTACGTCGGTCTGGGCGTGCTCGTGGGCCGGATGGGTGCCGACGACACCCGCGAACTCGCCCGGCTCGCCGACGAGTACGGCTCCGGCGAGGTGCGCATCACCCAGCGACAGAACCTCATCGTCACGGACGTGGACTCCGACCGTCTTGACGCGTTCCTCGACGAGCCACTGCTGGAGGACTACTCGCCGGACCCCCATCCGTTCATGCGCGGCTCCATCGCCTGCACGGGGACGGAGTACTGCTCGCTGTCCATTGTGGAGACGAAGAACCGACAGGTGCGGTACGCCCGCTGGCTGAAGGAGAACGTCGAGGTGCCCGCCGGCGTCGAGGACTTCCACATCCACCTCTCGGGCTGTACGGCCTCCTGTGCCCAGCCGCAGATCGCGGACATCTCGCTGCGAGGCATGAAGACGCGCAAGGACGGCGAGCCGGTCGAGGCGTTCGACATCGGGCTCGGCGGCGGGCTGGGCGAGAACCCGCAGTTCGCCGACTGGGTCGAGATGCGCGTCGCCGCCGACGAGGTGCCGGGCTACATCGAGAACCTGCTGGCCGTCTACGAACAGCGGCGGCGGGACGGCGAGAGCTTCCGCGAGTTCATCGCCCGCCACGACGAGGACGACCTGAACGGCCTCGCCGAACCCGAGGAGACGAGCTACGAAGACCCGTACATGCACAACACGAAGATGACGTGGTACCCCTACGCCGACGAGGACGACATGAGCGCCTCGCCCGCCCCGACGAACGGGCAGGGCGATCCGCTCCCGTCCGACGACTGACGCCGCGGCTCTCCTTCTCTCTTTCTCCTCGCCGACGAGCACCGCGTCCAACGGCGCGAGCTACCCCAGCCGCGTCGGCTCCGCCGTCGGGTCGACGCTGACCGTCACCTCGTCGTCGACGGCGAAGTCGTGACCCTCGTGGAAGACGAGTTTCGCGCCGAACGGCACCTGTGAGGCGAACAGCGACAGCCCCGTCGCGCGGACGCCGTTCGCGCGGACGGCGACATCCGCCCACGACACCCCTCGGCCGTCGGCGGTGCCGACTTCACGGCCGAGCAGCGACACCGACCCCTCGTGCGACCGGAGCGCTCCGCCGCCGGTGTAGTGAACGAGACCGCCGTCGAGGGGGACGCCCTCGTCGCTCGCGAGCGCGGCGAAGCCCTCGCCGCCAGTCGGCGCGTCGAGCAGGGCGTAGGTGGGGCCGGTCTCGACGACGGTCCCGATCCCGTCCCATGCGAGCGGCGACACGTCCACGTCCAGTTCGAGCGGGAGCGACCCCGACGCACGATACGGGTTCGCGTCCGGGTCGCGAAAGCCGAGATGGACGTGGTCGTCGACCCACCGACCGAAGAAGCCGGAGCGGATCAGCGTCCCCAGCGAGTCGCCGACCGCGACCGTCTGTCCGGGGTCGACGGCGGGGTCAACGTGGAGCACGCGGGCGACATACTCCTCCGTGTCGACGAGGATAAGATGGTCTTCGTCGACCGCGTACTCGCGGGGTGGACAGTCGACGGTCCGCGTGTCGAGCACGCGCCCGGCGACCGGTGACGGTGCTGGGCCGCCGTTCTCGCCGGGGTACAGGTCGACCGCACAGCCCCGGTCGTGGGCCGGATACGGGGAGTTGTACAGCGAAAATCGCTCGTAGCGGCGGACGACCGCACCCGGCAGCGTGATCATGGGCAGTGTACGCGCGGGCCCCGTGTGGCGTTTACGGCTCGACCCGGCGGGGCGGCGTCACGTTCATCGCGTACCCCGGGCTGTAATGGAGCGTCGGCTCGCCGTCAAGCGGGAGGTCGAAGGCCGCATCGAGCGTGTCGGCCCGCAACGACGCCTCGACGGGCGCGAGCCGCCACGGTTCGCGGTCGATTTCGCCGACGCGGAGGCTACTACCGGAGCCGGGGACGTACCAGCGGGTCCGCTCGACGAGGAAGGCAGCGAGCGACCCCGGGTCCGCCGGCGTCGCCTCGCCGGTCGGCCGGTAGCGCACGTCGAACCGGACATCACCGCCCGTCAGCGAGCGGCGTGACCTGACGGTGAACCGACCTCCCGATTCCGTGAAACGCATCTCGGCACGGTGAAACGGGACGCCGAAGCCACGGCGCGCGACGACGGCACCGAGCCGGTTGCCCGTCTCGCAACCGAGGAAGAACACCCCCGTCTCGTTACCGCGGCGCACGTACGTCCGCACGTTCAGCTGCGGGAACGTCACCGGGAGCCGTCGACCCCCGAGCCGGAGCCCGACGATGCGGTGTGGGAGCGCCGTCACCCACGCTTCCCCGTCGTACGTGTCGAGGGCGAGCCCATCCGGTAGCCGGTCGCGGAGCCGGCTCGCGGGACCGGCCAGTGGGCGAACAGCACGTCCGCCCCCTTGACGGCGAAGCGTCGGTCCATACCCGAAGGGTGGCCGGAGCGGGCATCGGCCTTCGGTTTCCGGCGAGAGCGCGGGGCTTTAGCCGCCCCGGGGCCGAAGGACGGCCATGCGCATCGTTCGCGGTCGTGCCGACGACATCGAGGCCGACCGCGCGGTCACCGACGCACTTCGCGAGGACGCCGCCGAGACGGGTGAGGCCATCGTCCGGGCGTGGACGCCACACCGACAGATCGCGTTCGGCCGGCGCGACGCTCGCGCGGACGGCTACGAGCGCGCTCGCCGCGCGGCCGACGCGCACGGCTACCCTGCCTACGAGCGCGACGTGGGCGGTCGCGCGGTCGCGTACACGGGGAACACGGTCGCCTTCCTCCGGTTCGAACCGACCGACGACGGACGGCAGGGGTTGGATGCCCGCTACGACGCGACGCTCGCGGCCGTGCGTCGCGGACTCGAACGGGTCGGCGTCGCCGCCGAGCGGGGCGAACCCCCCGACGCGTTCTGTCCCGGCCGCCACTCGCTGTCGGCGGACGGCAAACTCGTCGGTCTCGCACAGCGCGTCTCGGCAGGGGTCGCACAGGTCGCCGGCGTCGTCATCGTCCGCGACCACGGGCCGGTCGCCGACGTGCTCACGGGGGTCTACGACGCGCTCGGCGTCCCCTTCGACCCGGATTCGGTCGGGAGCGTCGCTCGGGCCGGCGACGAGGGCGATCCGACGGTCGTCGCGCGCGCCATTGAAAGCGCGCTCGTCGGTGACCGCGACGCGACCGTGGAGCGGCTGGCCTAAGCCGTCTCCGTCGAGCGTGCCGAGGACGCGACGCTGAACACGGTGTAGTACACCAGCCCGTCGTAGCGGACGAGATACTGGCCGTTCAGGTCGGATTCGGGTGTCTCCTCGGGACCGTGCGCCTGCGTCTGCCGGCGGAAGCGGTCAGCCAGCGACCGCACGGCGTCGGGAAGCTCCTCGTCCGGAGGAACGACGTACCTCTCCTCCGTGACGGCGGTCTCGACGACCTCGCGTTCAGCCTCGGAGAGTCCCGACAGCGTCCACGCCTGTTGCTCGCGGAGTTGACGCCCGAGCTCCGTCGTCGGGCGACTCGACTCCACCGTGTAGCGGTATGTGTTCAGCGTCGTCTCGTACCCCTCCTCAACGTGCCACTCCGCGCGCTCGCCGTTCGCCCACTCGATGATGGCGACATCGGAATCGGGCACGAGCGCTGATTCCTCGACCTCTTCGCGGGTGTACAACAGCGTGGTTCCGATGCCCGAGATACTGTCGTCGAGTCCCTCGCGGCGAAACACGTCGCGGTCGACCGCCGGCAGGTCGGCGTATCGGACTGTCTTCCCCGCAGGAGTCTCGCCCGTGACGATATCGAGTTTCACCGAGAACGTCGTGGCCGGCGTCTCCTCCGTAATCTCGTAGTCGAGACGGTAGGCCGTCCCGTCGTAGCAGATGGGCTGGCCTGCGGGTAGCAGTTCGCGGGTGCGTCGGTCCTCGGCGACGCCCTCGTCCGCGAGTCGTCGAAGGAGCCGTGGGCGTTTCCGCTCGGCGTCGTTGCCGGACTCGATGCTGTAACACAGCCGCCGGGCGAGCGCGGCGTCGTCGCGTTGCTCCATCGAGAGGCGAGCCGTCGGTAGCTCGGCTGCGGAGTCTCCGAGGGTGGAACCGAACGTGCCTTCGGCACAGCCGGCGACCGAGGTGAGGAGGGCGGTCCCGCTCGCGAGGAGAGCACGACGGCGCATACGGGTGGCTCCACGGCCAGTAGTGAATTTCTTGTGGGTACGGTGTTCAAATACGTGGGTCGTCGCTCGGCCGAGAAATCGCGTCGGGTGGGACTGAAAGGGGCCGGGCGCTCGCCCGGCCCCGGCGTTCGGAAGAC
>PXSB01000020.1 GCA_003023185.1 Halobacteriales archaeon QS_9_67_17
CGCCGAGGTCGCGCCGGGCGACGTGGACAACGTCTGGCTGTGTAACTCCGGGACGGAGGCCAACGAGGCGGCGCTGAAGTTCGCCCGCTCGGCCACCGGCCGCTCGAAGATAATCGCCACGACCCGCGGCTTCCACGGCCGCACGATGGGCGCGCTCGCGACGACGTGGAAGGACAAGTACAAGAAACCGTACGAGCCGCTCATCGACGGCGTCGAGTTCGTCCCGTACGGCGACAGCGAGGCAATGGCCGACGCCATCGACGACGAGACGGCCGGGGTTATCCTCGAACCACTGCAGGGCGAGGGGGGGATCAACCCGCCGTCGACGGAGTTCCTGCAGACAGCCCGCGTCCACACCGCCCAGCACGGCGCGGTGCTCGTGATGGACGAGATACAGACCGGCCTCGGCCGCACCGGCTCGATGTGGGCTACCGAGACCCACGACGTGGTGCCGGACGTACTCACGTCCGCGAAGGGTATCGCGTCCGGGCTGCCGCTCGGTGCGACGCTCGTGCGCGACTGGGTGGCCGACGGCGCGGCAAGCCACGGCTCCACGTTCTCGGGCAACCCGGTCGTCTGTGCGGCCGCCGGCGCGACGCTGGATGTCATCGAATCCGAGTCGCTGGCCACACGTGCCGCCGAGACCGGCCGGTATCTCCGCGGCGAGTTGGAACGCCGGCTCGGGGACGACGTGCGCGACGTGCGCGGCGAGGGGCTGATGGTCGGCGTCGAGGTGAAGCGGGGGGCTAACCGGCTACTGCGCGAGCTCGCCTTGAACCATCAACTGCTCGCGCTCCCGGCCGGGCGGACGGTGCTTCGGCTGCTTCCGCCGCTCGTCGCCGAGGAGGAGCACTGTGACGCCGTCGTCGACGCGCTGGCGGAGGTAGTCGGATGAGCGCGCTCGACGACCCGGACGGGGACAGCGAGGCGCGCGAACTCCTCTACGACCTCGTCTCCATCCCGTCGCCGACGGGCGAGGAAGAGGCAGCGGCCGAACGGCTCGTCGACTTCTTCGAGGCACACGACCGCGAGGCGTGGCTGGACGAAGTGGGCAACGTTCGCGCGCCTGCGGACGACGCCGTGCTGCTCACCTCACACGTCGACACCGTGCCGGGCGACATTCCGGTGCGCGTGGAGAGCGAGGCGGGAAGCGCCTCGGACGACGGCGGTGAAACCGCCGGAGCGGACGCGGACGTCGAGACGCCCGTGCTGTGGGGCCGCGGGAGCGTCGACGCGACGGGGCCGCTGACGACGCTGGCCGTCGCGGCCGTCCGGACGGGCGTCTCCTTCGCCGGCGTCGTCGGCGAGGAGGTCGACTCGCGGGGCGCGCGCCACCTCGTCGAAACCCGCGACGCGCCCGAGGCGGTCATCAATGGCGAACCCTCCGGCTGGGACGGCGTGACGCTCGGCTACCGCGGCATCCTCTCGGGGACGTACGTGGCGACCAGCGAGTCGGGCCACACCTCGCGGCCGGACCCGAACGCGATACAGGACGCCCTCGGCTGGTGGTCGCGGGTCGAGGAGCGGTTCGACCACGACCCCTACGAGCCGACGTTCGAGCAGGTGACCGCCAAGCCGGTGCGCGTCGAGGGCGGCACCAGCGAGGACGGCCTGAGCGTCGAGGCGACGCTGGACGTGCAGTTGCGGGTGCCGCCGTCGATGACCGTCGACGAGGTGCGCGAGCTGGCCGACGCGGCGGCGGCCGCCGGCCACGTGAACTGGCACGACCGCGTCCCACCGGTGATGACCTCGCCGCGCGGCCCGGTCGCGCGCGCCTTCCGCGCCGCCATCCGGTCGGCCGGCGGCGAGCCGCGCCTGCTCCGGAAGACTGGCACCAGCGACATGAATCTGTACGCGACGTGGGACGTACCGATGGCGACGTACGGGCCGGGTGACTCCGACCTCGACCACGCGCCGGACGAGCGGCTCCCCCTGCCGGCACTCGACCGCGCGACGGCTGTCGTCGAGGAGGTGGTCGAGCGGCTATGATCCGCCACGTCACCGACATCGACGACCTGACGCGCGACGAACTGGCGGACGTGCTCACTCGCGCCGAGGACCTGAAGGAGCGGACGCGCCGCGGGAAGGCCCACCCTGAACTCGCCGGCTCGTCGCTGGCGATGATCTTCGAGAAGCCGTCGACGCGGACGCGCATCTCCTTCGAGACGGGGATGACCCAACTCGGCGGTCACGCGCTGTTCCTCGGGCCGAACGACATCCAACTCGGTCACGGCGAGCCGGTGAAGGATACCGCTCGCGTACTCTCGCGGTACGTTGACGCGGTGATGGGCCGGATGTTCGACCACTCGGACGTGACCGAGCTGGCCGAGTACGCGACGGTGCCGGTGATCAACGGTCTCACGGACGACGCCCACCCGTGTCAGACGCTCGCCGACCTGCTCACGATCCGCGAGCGGACCGGCGGCTTCGACGCGCGGGTTGCGTGGGTCGGCGACGGCAACAACGTCTGTCAGTCATTCATCAAGGGCGCGGCCATGACCGGGATGGACCTGACGGTGGCGACGCCCGCCGGCTACGAACCCGACCCGGACGTGCTCGACAGCGCGGCCAACCTCGGGGGCGCGCCGACGCTGACCGATGACCCCGAAGAAGCCGTCGCCGACGCAGACATCGTCTACACCGACGTGTGGGTGTCGATGGGACAGGAGGACGAACGGGCCGAGAAGCTGTCGGCGTTCGGCGGTTTTCAGGTAGACGCCGACCTGCTCGGCGACCGGACGCTCATGCACTGTCTCCCGGCCCACCGCGGCGAGGAGGTGACGAACGCGGTGCTGGAGAGCGACCGGGCCGCGGTGTGGCAGCAGGCCGAGAACAGACTCCACGCCCAGAAGGGGCTGTTGACCTCGCTGCTATAGGTCGACGCTCCCGAGACTGATTCCCGCGACCACGCCGTAGGTGACGTGCCACAGTAGACTCGGCGGCGCGAAGTTGGGGAACGGCGGCGCGTTCGGGAAGCCGACGGTGCTCAGCCACACCGGCATCAGCAGCGCCGCGAGCACCACCCACGTCGCAAGACCGTAGACGGCTCCCACGCCGACGAGCTGTTTCGTCTCCGTGAGGTCGGTCGCACTCGCGATGGCCGCGAGGCCGACGCCGAGGACGGCCCCGTGCGAGAGGTGGACGACGATACCGGCCAGCGGGTTCGCCGGCGGTGTGAGGCCATAGAGCCCGGGGATGGCCCCGGCGATGACGGGCGTCGCACCCATCGCAAGCATCAGTGCAGTCATCGCGGCGGCGCCAGCGAGTCCGGAGAGCACGCCGCTGTGCCACGACACGTCGGTCGCGACCGTGTCGGTCTGTGTTGCCATGACGACTGTCGACTCGGAAGCCCCTCGAATAGTTCCGGGGCGAATTGGCGCGAGTGCGGTCCGGACACACGGCCGCACGACCGCCTCGAACGGCTGGATTGATGTGTGCGCCGGCGCAACGAGGCGTATGCGAAGTGACCCGAACCCGGAACGGTTCCGGGAGCTGATGCTCGACGAGGAGCCGGGGTTCGAGGACGTGCTCGCGTGCGTGTTCGGCATCCAGCGCCACGAGGTGCGCACCTATCTGACGCTGCTGGAGGAGCCGGGCAGCACCGTCGAGGAGCTGGCCGGGTCGCTCGACCGTGACCGCTCGAACGTGAACCGGTCGCTGTCGACGCTTCGCGAGAAGGAACTCGCCGAGCGCGAACGACGGCTGCTCGACTCCGGCGGCCACGTGTACCAGTACACGGCGACCCCGGTCGACAAGGCGCGTGAACTCATGCACGAGACGCTCGACGAGTGGACCGCCTACGTCCACGACCGCATCGACGAGTTCGGCGCGGCCGACATCTGACCGACACGGAGCCTCCGAGCGAACGTTACTACAGGCGCGGGTCGTGGTGGATTGTGCCACCGTGAACGGACACACAAGGATTAATCGCTGCGACCGTGTAGCCCGACGCGTCATGGATTACGAGATTACGGTCGAGGGCATGGCCTGCACCGGGTGTGAGGAGAACGTGACGAACGCCGTCTCCGCCGTCGACGGCGTCCGGGGCGTCGAGGCCGACCACGAATCCGGGTCGGTGTCGGTGACTGCTGACGAGGACAACCGGGATGCTGTCGAGCGGGTGATCCACGACGCCGGCTACGAAGTCCCCGGATAACGACTTCTTTCTCCGTCGCTGTCTGTATCGACCGCCGTACACCGCCGGCTACGGCTCCGAGTTCATGTAACGCCTGCCGGTTAGTAAACGATGGTAACCCGCTGACCGAAGGTAATCTTATTGGCGTGGGTTACCAGACGAGCGTGTGAGCGACGCCGACCAACTCGCGGTGTGGTGTTCCGGGGAGGAGTGGTGTGCGATAACGGCGACTGCGACTGTCATCGGGAAGAAGTGGCACCCGGTGATCGTCCACCGGCTGTTCAACGAGCCACAGGGGTTCAACGATCTGAAGCGCTCCGTCGACGGCATCTCCTCGAAGGTGCTCTCCGACTCGCTGGAGGAGTTGGAGGAGTACGGCCTCGTCGAGCGCGAGGTGGTCTCGGAGAAACCGTTCCGGGTGCGATACTCGCTGACGGAGCGGGGTCGCTCGCTACAACCCGTCATCGAGTCGATGCGCGAGTGGGGCCAGACGCACCTCGCGCCGGCCTGACGTGTTCGGCGTCGACGCGACCACCGTCGCGATGGTGCTCGCCGTGCTGTTCGTCGGCGGCGTCGTGATGGGTATCGCGGGGTTCGGCTACGCGCTCGTCGGCACCGCCACGTTAGCGGCGCTGCTCGACCCCGCGACGGCCGTCGTCGTGATGATCCTCCCGATGTTGGCGACGAACGTCCAGCTCCTGACCGAACTCGACCGCGAGTCGCTGTCGACGTGTTTCGCCCGGTTTCGCCCGTATCTCGCCGCGGCAATCGTCGGGACGCTGCTCGGGATGGTGCTGCTCGACCGAATCCCGAGCGACGTGCTCGCGCTCGCGCTTGGCGTCCTCACGCTGGGCTACGTCGGCCTGACGCAACCGTACGTCACCGTGCCGGGCTGGGCCGCGGCGACCGACTACTGCTTCCGCCCAACGGGGCCTGCGAAGGCCGCCCTTGGCTTCGCCTCTGGTGTCGTCTTCGGGGCGTCGAACGTTGCCGTCCAGACCGTCGCGTATCTCGATTCGCTGGAATTGGGCCGGTCGACGTTCGTCGGCGTGCTGGCGATGGTGTTGGTCGGTATCTCGGTCGTGCGCGTCGCGGCGGCGTGGCTGCTCGGTCTCTACGACGCGCCCGGCGCGCTGTCGCTGTCGTTGCTCGGTATCGTCCCCGGGTTGGTCGGGGTCGCGGCGGGCCAGCGCGTGCGCTCATCGGTGCCCGAATGCGCTCGAACGGCCGGGACGCTGCTGTTGCTCGGCGTCATCGGCGTCCGGCTGACGGCGAAGGGCCTCTAACGGCGCCCCTCGGGCGTCGCGGGTGTGTCGGTGCGCAGCCACGGGTCGGCTCGTCAGGGTCGCACACGAGTAGTCCCCGTCGGTAGGGAAGTGGCGGCGACCGACCGGGGGCTTTCTCCACTCTGTTGCTGGCTTATCCAACTGAATCCTCCTGCTGAACACCACCCACGTTCTCGCCCGCGCTTTTAGATACCCGTCTCCCCTACGTCGGCTGATGACCGAGTCCGCCATCGAGGCCGAGGGGCTGAGCAAACGCTACGGCGAGGTGACGGCGTTGGACTCACTCGACCTGAGCGTTCCTCCCGGCGAGCTGTACGGCTTCCTCGGGCCGAACGGCGCGGGGAAGTCGACGACCATCAACGTGCTTACCGGCCAACTGGTGCCGGACGCGGGAACCGCACGCGTCGCCGGCGTCGACCCAGTGGCGGAGCCGGTTCGCGCCCGCGAACGCGTCGGTATCCTCCCCGAGGACGGCCGGCCACCCTCCTATCTCACCGTGCGCGAGTACTTCGATTTCGTCGCCGAGGCGCGCGAACTCGACTCGATTGCGGACCGCGTCGAGCGGTGGGCCGACCGTCTCGCCTTCACCTCCAAGCTCGACACGCTGTGTACGGACCTCTCGCAAGGGGAACGACAGAAGGTGCTCATCACGCAGGCGTTCCTCCACGAGCCAGCAATCGTCTTCATCGACGAGCCGCTGACGAATCTCGATCCCATCATTCAGGAGCGGGCGAAGCGGTTCTTCCGCACGTACGCCGAGGACGGCAACACGGTGTTCCTCTCGACGCATTTCATCGCGACCGCGGGCGATCTTTGCACGCGGGTCGGCGTCGTCAACCGGGGGCGACTACTCGACGAGTTCGACCCCCGCGAGTTGGGCGAGGAGACGCTGCTCGACCGGTTCTTCGCGACCGTCGACGCCGACAGCGTCGCCGTCGACCCCGCGATGCCAGGCGAAAAAGAGCTGGCGGAGCCGACCGCAGAGGAGTAGCGTGGCCGTCTCCGTCCGCTATCTGTTCGAGGAGATGCTGCGCGAGGAGTGGCGGATGCACTCGCGGCGGTTCGGCGGCCGACGGTTCGCCCTCTTCCCGGCGTTTCTGACGCTCATCGCGGCCGGCACGGCGGCCTTCTTCGCAATCGCCGGCGCGAGCGAGCAGTCGTTGCTGGCGGGACTCCACATCGTCACCGCGCTCGTCGGCCTACAGGTCGGCTCTATCGGCTTCGTGGGCCGCGAGGCGCTGCAGGACCTGCTCGGCGACACGACGCTGCTCATCTACTCGGCGCGGGCGCTCCCGGTGGAGGAGCGCCGCCTGCTGTTCATCTTCGTTCTCAAGGACGTCGTCTACTACGCGGGACTGTTCATCGCGCCGCTGGTCGTGGGGGCGGTGCCGCTGGTCGTGCTCGGCGACCTGTCCGCGAGCGCGCTCCCGCGCCTGCTCGCGACCGCGTGGCTCGCGTTCGGCTACGGCGTCGGCCTCTCGCTGCTGCTCGTCGGCCTCGCGACCCGGACGCGGCTCGCGACTGCAGCCCTCGCGGTCAGTCTGCTCGCGGGCGGCGTCCTCCGTCCCGACCTCGCGGCCGCGGTCACGCCGTACGGGCTGTTCGCCGACCCGTCGCTCGCGAGGGTGGTCGCGAGCGTCGCCGTGCCGGTCGCCGTCGGTGCCGTCGGCTTCGCGCTGTTCGAGTTCGACCGCCGGACGCCGGCCCGGAGCGTCGCCGATCAGTACCGGTCGCTCCACGACCGCCTCGGCACGCTTGACGAGTACGGACTCCTCGCGAAGTCGCTGCTCGACGTGGCACGCTCCGCCGGTGGGCTGTCCGAGCGTCGTGCCGGTGCGGCCGTCGCCGGGGCTGACGCTCGCGGCCGTGCTCTCGCTCGGGGCGTTCACCACCTACAACTGGCTGTGTCAGTACGAGGACGCGGCCTCTTTCGGCACCTATCCGGTCGAACTCGGGAGCGTCTTCCGCGCGAAGCTGATCGGCTATCTCCTGTTGGCGGTGCCGACGGGCCTGTTTTATATAGCGCTCGGCGCGGCCGTCTTCGGTCTCGGCTCGCTGGCCGTCGGCGCGGCCGTGTATCTCCCCGTCTCGCTGTACGTCTTCGGCGTCACCGCGTACATCGCCGGGCTTCAGCCGACGGAACTGCTGTTCGACACCCCGGTGTTCGCCGCGTTCACCGCCGCGACGATGCTCGTCCTGCTCCCGCTGGTCGTGCTCGCAATCGCGTACCCGCTGGCACCGACCCTCGTCGCCGGGCTCGCGGTCGGGATCGCGCTCCTCGCCGGCGCGGCCGGCTACGGCCTCTATCGCCGGGCCGGCCCGAGGTGGACGGCCCGCGCCCGCAGCGGCACGCTCGACTGAGCCGGTGAGGCAACACGCATAACGCTCTCGCCACGGTAGTGCGAACGTATGACACCCTCCCGAGGACGGACGCCGTCGCCGGTCGATCTGCCGGTCGCGCTCACGGTCGCCGGCAGCGACACCACGGGCGTCGCCTCCTCGCACGTGTTGCCCATGGAGGAGATCGAGGCACAGTACGACGCCGTGACGGGCGACTTCGACGTGCGCGCGGCCAAGACGGGGATGTTGGCGACCACCGAGGTGGTCGAGACCGTCGCGCGTTGGACCCGCGAGGCGGCCTTTCCGGTCGTCGTCGATCCCGTGATGGTCGCCGAGTCAGGCGACCGACTACTGACGCCGGCCGCGGAGGAGGCCTACGAACAGCTCGTCGCGGCCGCGACGCTTGTCACGCCGAACGCGGACGAGGCCGTCGTGCTGACCGGCATCGACCCGACGACGCCCGACGAGCAGGCCGCGGCGGGCGAGAAGCTGGTGAATATGGGTGCCGGCGCGGCGCTCGTCAAGGGTGGCCACGGAGACGGTGAAACGGTCCACGACACGCTCGTCACGCCCCACGGGACGGAGACGTTTACCCACCCGCGCGTCGCGACGGCTGACACCCACGGCTCCGGCTGCACGCTCTCGTCGGCTGTCGCCGCTCGACTGGCGCACGGCGAAGAACTGACTGCGGCCGTCGAGCAGGCGACGGGATTCATGGAGCGGGCGGTCCGCTACGCTCACGATGTCGGAGACGGCGCAGGACCGGTCAACCATCTGGTCGACCTGCGGAACGACGCAAGGCGCGAGCAGACTCGGGAGGCCGTCGCTGGCCTCGCGGCACAGTTGGACGGGATCGAGACGACGGGCGTCGCGGGCGCGACGCCGTACGCCGAGACGGCCGAGGACGTGCTCTGTACCGAGGACGGCGACGCGACGTTCGGGGAGTGCGGGCTCGCAACGGCGCTGTTGTCGGCCCGGGAAGCCGCGCCGTCGATGCGATTCGCTGTCGAGACGCCGCCGCGGTTCGGGGAGGTCGCCAGCGAACTTGATGTGCCCGTCACCGACCACCCGGACGAGGATGTGTTCGACGGCGGTGTGGCTGCCGTCGTCAACGACGAGGCGACCAGATTCGTCGGGAGCGACCCGGACGCGGTCGTGAATGCCGTCCGCGAGGCGGCCGAAGCGGCCGAGTGACCGAAGGAGTGTTAGGCCGCGAGACCCTCTCACCTGTAATGGGAGTGCAATCGGAAGCGCTGGACGCGCGGGCACTGCGTGAGGACTTTCCGGTGCTCGACCGGGAGTTCGATGGGACGCCGCTCGTGTATCTCGACAACGCGGCGACCTCACAGACGCCCGAACAGGTCGTCGAGTCCATCACGGACTACTACTACAACTACAACGCCAACGTTCACCGGGGGATCCATAATCTGAGTCAGGAAGCCTCTATCGCCTACGAGGAGGCACACGACACCGTCGGCGAGTTCGTCGGCACGGACAAACGCGAGGAGATAATATTCACCAAGAACACGACGGAAGCGATGAATCTCGTCGCCTACGCGTGGGGGCTCAACGAACTCGGGCCGGGCGACGAGGTCGTCCTCACGGAGATGGAACACCACGCCTCGCTGGTGACGTGGCAACAGATAGCCAAGCGCACCGGCGCGGAGTGCAAGTACATCCCCATCACCGAGGACGGCTACCTCGACATGGACGCCGCCAAGGAACTCATCACCGACGACACGGCGATGGTCAGCGTCGTCCACGCGTCGAACACGCTCGGCACCGTCAACCCCGTCCGTGAACTCGGCGAGATCGCCCACGACCACGGCGCGTACATCTTCGTCGACGGCGCGCAGTCGGTTCCCCACCGCCCAGTCGACGTGAAGGCGATGGACTGTGACTTCTTTGCCTTCTCCGGCCACAAGATGTGTGGGCCGACGGGTAGCGGCGTGCTCTACGGGAAAGAGCACGTCCTCGAAGCGATGGAGCCGTATCTGTACGGCGGCGGCCAGATACTGAAGGTCACCTTCGAGGATTCGGAGTGGAACGAACTGCCGTGGAAGTTCGAGGCCGGCACGCCGAGTATCGTGCAGGGCATCGCGCTCGCGGAAGCCTGTGAGTATCTGAACGGGGTCGGGCTCGACCGCATCCACCGACACACCCGGGAGTTGGCCCGCTACGCCTACGAGGAACTCACTGCGACCGACGACGTGGAGGTGTACGGCCCGCCCGCGGACGACCGCGGTCCGCTCGTCGCGTTCAACGTCGACAGCGTCCACGCCCACGACCTCGCCTCCATCGTCAACGATTCGGGGGTTGCCATCCGCGCCGGCGACCACTGCACCCAGCCGCTCCACGACGTGCTCGGCGCGACTGCCTCGGCGCGTGCCTCCTTCTACCTCTACAACACGAAGGATGAAGTCGACGCGCTGGTCGAGGCCGTCGACGACGCGCGCCAGCTCTTCGCCTGAACCTTTTTACTGCGGGGGACTTCCTCGCTCGCTTCGCTCGCTGCGGGAGCCCCCCGCTTGCAAAAACGTTCATGAAAAACTTCTGCGGCTCCCTTCGGTCGCCGCAGTGAACCGCTCGCTTCGCTCGCGGATGCTGGTGAGTGATGTATAAAAATCGCCTCGGCGCGCGCTGGCGAGCGTCTCGTCGCGAGCCAGCG
>PXSB01000021.1 GCA_003023185.1 Halobacteriales archaeon QS_9_67_17
GACGCCGCCGTCGGTCTCGTAGGATTCGAAGGCGGCGGCGGACAGCGAGAGGTCGACCATGCCGACGTTGGCGGGGTCGACGGCCCGGATCGAGAGCCCCTCTTCCTCCAGCCGGATCTTACACTCGTCGACCAGCACGCTCACGGAGTCCAGCGCGTCCCCGAGCGTTTCGGCGCTCACGATAGCCTTGAACATCTTGCCCGCGGCTACGAAACCGCGTGATAAAAACTCTCCCGTTCGGTGCGCCGAGCCGTGCCGAAAGCCACGTGTGAGCGTCCCGCTCGCGGCCGTTCGGCACACGAATCCCGCTCGCGGCGTCAGTCGTCCGACGTTCGACCCATCTCGGCGAGGAGATGGCCGAGGTGGACCCGGTCGCTCGTCGACTCCGTGAGGTCGAAGTCCACCTCGCCGGCGATCTGATACAGTCGCGCCAGCCGCTCGCCGTCGTACCGCGAGCGGGCGACCCGGAGCACGTCGTCGAGTATCTCCGTGCCGTCGTATCCCTCGTCGTAGATGAGGTCGTCGAGCTGCGAGCGGGCGTCGGTGAACTCCCCCCGTTCGGCGGCCGCGAGCATCGCCTCGACGGTGTCGTCGTGACCGATGTCCCCCAGCGTCTCGTAGGCCGCGTTCATCGTCACCTCGTCTTCCGTCTCGGCGGTCGTCTGCGCGCCCAACACGGCCCGACGGAGGTCACCGTCGCCGTAGCCGGCGAGATACTCCAGCCCGTCGGCGTCGTAGTCGACGCCCGCCAGTTCGACGGCCCGTTCCAGCGCCGTCACGGTCTCTGCATGGTCGGGGGCGCGTACCGACACGGAGAAACACCGCGAGCGGATGGGCGGGATGAGCTTCGACGGCTGGCGGGTCGCGATGACGAACTGCGTGTTCTCGGCGTACCGCTCCATCACCCGGCGGAGCGCCTGCTGGAAGTCCTCGCGGATGGCCTCGGCGTTGTCCAACAGGATGGTCTTGTAGCGGCCGGAGACGGGCTGGTAGGAGGCCGACTCCTTCAGCACGTGGTTGATCATGTCGCGTTTCGACATGCGCGAGCGGCCTTCGAGGAAGGGGGCAAAGCGGGCGTCCTCGCGGATCTCCTTTTTTGTGCGGTCGAAGAAGTCGGCGACGTTCAGCTCTACGAAGTCGTTGTCCGGATCCTCGTGGGCGTCGCGGGCGAGCGCCCGGGCCGCGGCGGTCTTGCCGGCCCCTTTCGGCCCGTGGAGCACGAGATTCAGCGGGTCGTCGCGCGCCTCGATCAGATACTCGCGCACGTCCGGCTGCGGGAGGTCCTCGACGGCGGGCGCGTACTCGTCGGTCCACAGGGGCGCGTCCATTCGTCGCGTGGGTTGTGCTCGGGTAGGTATGAAGCTGGCTTTTCCGACGGGTCGAGGGTCGCTACCCGCGCTTCGACTGGAACTGCTCTACTCCGACCGAGAGCATGTCCGGTGAGACGGGTTGGAACTCCTCGCATTCGGGACCGAGATACCCCCGGACGGAGTCCCACGAGTCGCGGGCGTATCGCTCGTCGAGCAGGACGCGAACCCCGACCTCCTCCGGGCCGCGGATCACCCGGCCGATAGCCTGCCGGGCCTTGCGGACCGCGGGCACCGTCAGCGCCGTCTCGAACCCTTGCCCGAATTCGCGGTCGTACGCGGTGCGGACGGCGCGGGTGCGCGGCGACGCGGTGTTGATGATCGGGACGCCACAGACGACGGCGGCGGCGAGCCGGTCGCCACGGTAGTCGACGCCCTCGGTGAGCGTGCCGCGCAGCGAGGTGACGAGTACCTTCCCCGGGCCTCGGAAGAACTCCGCTTTCAGCCGCTCTGTCACGTCGTCGGCGCTCGCCTCGTCGATGAGCACCTCCTTGTCGAGGCCGGCGAGCGCGTCGGCGGCCCACTCCGCCTCCGCGTAGGAGGGCATCCCGACGAGCACGTTGCCGTCGACGCGCGCCACCTCGCGGAGCGCGTTCGCGTAGATCCGGCGCGTCTCCGTCCCCTCGTCGGGATAGCCGCGGTTCTCGTGGGTGAACTTCGGCGTCGCGACGGCGAAGGAGGCGCGGTTCTCATCGGGGAAAGAGAGCCCGTACGTCCGCCGCTCGACGGGGCGGTCGGCGGTCTCGCGGAGGTTCGCCAGCCCGGAGACGCGCTCGAACACGTCGAGGGGGGCGAGCGTCGCGCTCATCAGGACGCCGCCGCCGAACTCGTCCAGCGTGTCGGCGATGGCATCGCCGGGAACGCAGTTGTGGAGCGCCAGCGAGACGTTGTACGCGCGCCGCCACGAGTCGCTCGGCTCCGTCTCGTCCCACGTCCGCTCTAACCGTATCTCCCGGAAGTAGTCCGTGTGGTCGTTCCGGTGCCACGCGTCGAGCGCGCGCCCGACCGCCGGGGCCGCGCGGCGTTTGTCCTCGTCCTCGGCGTCGTTCAGGATTCGAGCGACGACGGCACCGATTGTCTCGGCGCGCGTCCACACCGCGTCGGTGTACCCCTCGCGCTCGGCCCACCCGGTGATCTCGTCTTCGGCCGGCTGTTCTGGGTCGCGAAGAGGTATCTCGTCGTCGGAGAGGTCGGTGAGGTCGGCGCGCCAGCCGCGCTGTTCGCGGTCGAGATACGCTGTTACGCGGCGGTCCAACTCCGCGCGGAGGTCGCGCACGAACTCGCGGAGCGTCGCCAGCTCGTCGGTCGTCACGTCGGCCTCGTCGAGTTCGGCGCGGATGTGGTCGCGCGCATCCGAGAGCCCCGCGGTGGTCCGTTCCCCGTCGGCCCCGTCGAGGGTGAGCGGCTGGAGGACGCGCGCGAGTTCGCTCTCGGCGTCCCGGAGCGTGGCGTCGCCGACCCGGTCCGAGACGAGGTCGCGCACCCGGGGTTCGAGCATGTGCGCCTCGTCGCAGACGACGAACGTCTCCGAATCGAGCAGCGGCCCGGTGAACGAGCCGACCGTCGTCGGGTCGAACGCGTGGTAGTAGTTGCCGACGACCACCTCGACGCGAGGGAGGATCGCCCCCATCGCGGAGTGGGGACAGGTGCCGTGGCCCGCCGCCATGCGCACGAGGTCATCGCGCTCGATGAGACCGGCGTCGGTGAAGTCGAACGGGACGGCTTCGCTCGCGTCGCCCTCATCGGGCAGGTCGTCGAGATACTGCGCGTAGAAGGGGCAGTACTCCACGTCGTTCTCGGCGTCCACCGTGTCGGGGGGATACGGCGTCGGCTCGCCCAGTACCTCCATGAACTCCGCGCCGCCGTCTCCGCCCGTTCCATCTGCCTGTGCCGAATCCGCGAGCCCGATCTGCTGGCTGCGCGCGCGCTCGGCCAGCGCGCCAGCGGTCGTCTCCTCGGTCATTCCGCGGGTCCGTTCGCGAAGCCCCTCACAGCGCTCGTACACGTTCTCGTCGTCGATACCCCCCTTCCCCTCGATGTTGTACGGGCAGACATCGGCCTTGCCGACGAGCGTCATGGCCGAAATCGGGTCGTAGCCGTCCGGGAGGTTCGCGTTCATCGTCCGGAGGTCCGCCTCGAACTGCCGGAGCTGCTGTTTGACGCTCGTGAGGACGACGACCCGCTCGTAGTCGGAGTCGGGGTCGCGCACGAGGTGGACGCCGGCAGTGAGCGCCAGCATCGTCTTCCCTGTGCCGCAGGCCCCTTCGAGCGCGACGAACCCCGAATCGCGGGCGGTTTCGACGGTGGCGTCGATACCGTCCGTCTGCTCGGGATACGGCTCCTCGTGGCCGAACACGTCCCGCCACGGCGGCTCCTCGGCTGTCACGTGGCGTGAAAACGGGCGGCCGGGCATGAGGGTGTCGGAGTTAGCCATGTCATCCGATTTGAACCCTCGCCCGCGACGCGTGATAGTGTTCAGCTAAGAGTGACTCTGGAGACCGGAAGGACGACGAGGTGTAGAAAGCCCCCGGCCGCTCGACTCGCGCGCCTCGCTGCGGTCCTCCCGCTCGCGGTGCTCGCGGTGCGGTCCTTACGTCGGCGTGCTTCGCCGAGCGCCCGGCCCCTTTCGGTCCCGCCCAACACGGTTGCTTGGCCGAGCGACGACCTGATTATCTGAACACCGCCCGACGCGTGTTACTCCTCGGTCGTGTCGATACCGAGCGCGGCGTTCAGCCCGCAGAAGCCGGCCACGGCGTTGAACAGCAGGCCGACGCTCGCGATCAGGGTGACGCCACCGAGTCGGCGTCGCCCGAGCAGAAACGCGCCGAGCGTCGCCACCGCGAGCAGTCCTCCGAGCACCGCACGAACCGTCTTGTCGGTTCCTCCGACGTTCCGTTCAAGCATACCTACACCACGGGCCAGAAGTGTAAAAACCGCCGGTCATCTCCACCCGAAACGGTACCCTTTGGACTCTATACTGCTCGGGAGCCGTCAGGGGCGACGCACGGGTTCGTCGCGGCGGACGAGTTTTCCCCAGACGTCGCGCCGGTCGGCCGCCTCGCGGTAGAGCTTCTTGCGAAGTTTGTTGTAGTCGTGGAACTGCCGGAGGAAGCCGAGCGCGTCGCTCGTCCCCGGCGGAGCGACGCTACTCCGGGCGAACGCCTGCTCGATGGCCTCGCCGAACGAGTACACCTCGTCGTCGGTCAGCAGGTGTGCGCCCTGCTTCCAGTCGTCGGGGAGGCGGCGTTTCTGCTCGTCGGTCAGGTCGGAGAAGCCGACCACCGCCAGATCGGAGTGTTCGATGAGCTGCTCGGCACACCACCGACAGAAGCCGCACTCGTCGTCGTACGCGAAGGTCGGGACCATGTGCGGGTGTACGCGACCGACGGACTTGGCTTGCCCGGCTCGGGCGGCTCAGTCGAATCGACCGGTCTCCGCGCCACAGTCGACGCAGGTGGTCACGAGCGCGTCGGCGTCGGCCGCTCGCCCGACCTCCTGCCCCGTTCGCTCGCCACACTCCTGACACTCGCGGAGGATGGTCGTCTCGCCGCTGTCCGCGGGTGCGCCGAGCGCGAGCGCACGCACTCGCTCGTCGTCGGCGTTGTACCCCTGTTGCCACTCGCCGGGCGTGAACCGGACGAGTTCGCCCGCCTCAGCGGTCACCTCCGCCGTCCCGTCGTCCGGGTCGCCCGTCTCACGGGTCGCGTCGCTCCCCGTTCGCCCGTTCGAGCCGTTTCGCGGCTCGCCTGTCTCGAAGGTCACCACGCCGTCGAGCACATAGAACACCTCCTCCTGTCCCTCGTGTCGGTGGTAGCCGAAGGCGAACGACTCGCCCGGCGCGAGTTCGTAGTAGTTGACCGCCGCGTCCGCGACCCCGAGCGCGCGGCCGACCGGACGCTTCACCGAGGCCGGTCCCTGCCACGAGTCCACGTCGTCGATGGCGACTTTCTCCATGCGCGGCCGTACGAACGCCCGGACTTAATCTTACCCGTCCCAGTACTCCACGGCGTCGTCGCGGTCCCAGAATCCGGCGACCGGTCGCTCTCCCTCTCCGCCGGGTGGCGCACCGGCGAACACGCCGATTCCGTCGTCCTCGGGGTACACCGTCACGTCCGGCTCGTTCATCGTGGAGACCATCAGACACCGGAGCGTCGCGTCGCCGTCGTTGTGGATTCGGTGAGCGCCGGACTCGTCCGCCGGGAGGGCGACGTATTCGCCGGGCGCAAGCGGCGTGTCCTCGCGGCCCTCGCCGCGGCGAAGCGTCCCCTCGCCCGCCAGCACGTAGATGGCTTCCTCGTTAGCGGTGTGGTAATGGAGCGGCCACGACCGGTCGCCGGGGTCGAGTTCGTACAGCGACGCGCCGAGGTTCTCCCCGCCTGCCGCGGCGGCCAACTTCTTGCGTCGAAACGTCGTGTCGCCTTCCTCGCGCTCGGTCCAGTCGAGGTCGGATTCGTCGACCATGCACTGCTGACGGATGGAGCGGACTTAAACGTCAGCGAGCGAATCGTGGCGTACACCCGTCGAGGCGCGTGCTCACGTGAAATCCGAGCCACCGATCTCAGGGACCAATCTTATTGTGTCGCCACAGAAATAGGTGGGTTATGAGTCACTCCGAGCACGGCGGCACGTCCGAGGTCCTGAGCCTCGACAGCGGGCTCGAAGCGCTCCGTCAGAGCCCGGAGTTCCGCGGGCCGGTCGAACCCCTCGAGGAGCACGGTCACTCCAACGACCACTTCGCACTCGTCTACGACAGCACGGAAGAGCTCTTCACGACCGCGATCCCGTTCGTTCGTCAGGGGCTCGAACGGGGCGAGAAGTGCATGTACGTCGTCGACGAGAGCACGAGAGCGGAACTGGCGGACACGATGCGGGAGCGAGGCATCGACGTCGATGCCGCGGTCGAGTCCGGTGCGCTGGTGTTCGAAACCGTCGAGGAGACGTATCTCGAGGGCGGGTCGTTCGACACCGCCGAGATGATGCAGACCTACGCCGACGCGATAGCCGAGGCGACCGAGGAGTTCGAGGCGTTTCGGCTGGCCGCCGAGGCGACGTGGGTCATCGAGGCGGACCTGACGGTCGAGGAGTTCATGGAGTACGAAAGCAAGGTGAACGACATCTTCGAGGGCGAAGACGCCATCGCCCTCTGTCTCTACAATCGGGCGGAGTTCCCGTCGAGTGGTATCTGCGACGTCGTCCGCGTCCATCCACACCTGATCAACGACCACACCGTCTGTCACAACGTCTACTACACCCCGCCCGAGGAGTTCTGCGGTCCCGCCAAGCCGGAGTACGAGGCCGACCGGATGTTGGGGACGCTGAAAGAGCAGGCCGAGGCGAAGACCAAGCTGACCGAGCACAAGCAGTTCCTCGAACGGCTCAACGAAACGATAGCCGACCCGGATCTCCCCTTCGAGGAGAAACTGCAGACGCTCTTCGATCTCGGGTGCGAGCGATTCGACATGGAGCTGGGCGGGCTGAATCGCGTCGACCCAGAACGCGACCTGCTCCGGCCGGAGTATCTCAGCGACGAACACGAACTCCTCGAATCCGGCGTCACGACCGCCATCGACCACCTCTCGGTCCGCCACGCCGACGAGGCGTTCGAGGCTGCGGGCGAACTCGGTATCCGCGCTCGGATGGGCAAGGTGCTGATGGACACCGAATCGCCCGACGGCCTGCTCGAAGACACCCGAGAGGGCTTGGACGAGACCGAGCGCCTGATCGAAAAGTACCACGGTACCCACGACGGGCGCATCCAGT
>PXSB01000016.1 GCA_003023185.1 Halobacteriales archaeon QS_9_67_17
GGCCCGAGGGACCGTCGGTCCCTCGCTGCTTGCGTCGGCCGGGTTCGTCGAGCGCGAGGCCGGCGAAGCCGGCCTCGAATGGTCGCGGCGGCACAGCCGCCGCGCATCGGCCCCTTTCAGTCCCACCCACCGCGGTTACGCAGTCGAGCGACGACCCGTGTGCCTGAATCCGACCGACGCGGTCGTTCCGCGAGGTGAGGAGGGCGAGGGTAAAACGATAGGCGAACACTTGGAGCCGTGAGGACTAAGCCACGCGGGCCGAACCGTTGAGTGTGTATCGTGCGAGCGACGAGGTGGCGAACGAGGAGTGGCTGGCCGCACTCGACGACGCGGCCGAGCGCCTCGACCTGCCGAGCGAGACCCGGTCGCGGGCCGCGGACCTGTTCCTCTCGACGGTACCGGACGGCGAGCGGTCGAAGCAGCCGGCGCTGGCCGCGGCCGTCTACGTCGCGACGCTCGCCACCGGCGAGGCACGCTCGCAAGGTGATGTGGCGGACGCGCTCGACGTGTCCCGGCTCTCCGTCCAGCAACGGTGGAAAGAACTCATGACGGAGGCAGGACTGGACCCGCCGTCGTGGTGACCGGGGAAGCGCCTCACTCGCTGCCGCCGGCGGGCTCCGACGCTCCACTCTGTTCGGCCGCGCGGCCCTCGCGTTCCGGCGTGACGTTGCCGTGAGCGTCGATTTCGCCGTTGACGATGCGCGTCGAGGAGATGATGCCGCCGTCCTCGGCCCGCACGTGCTCGACGACCTCGATGTCGAGCGGGTCGAGACCACGTGCCTCGCGGATGTCGTTGATACGACGCCCGCCTTCGACCGTTTCGGGAGAGACGACGAGAGCATCGAACTGCGGCTCCGTGGCGATACCCGTCGGCTCGTCGAGTCGTCGCACCTCGAACTCGCGGTCGTATTCGGCGGCGAACTTGGCGAGGACATCTTCGAGGTCACGCTTCCGGTCGGAGAAGGGGCGCACGTAGCGGTCCTCCGAGCGGGTCTTCGGCGCGAGGTCATCGCTCGTGAGCCCGACCGTCACGTCGCCCAGTTCGAAGGCGCGGGCGAACAGCGCCCGATGGCCGTCGTGAACCGGGTCGAACGTCCCGCCGAGGGCGACCTGCATATCCGGCGTCAGGACGCCCCCTACTAAAGCCGTTCCGCTCGCAGGGGCACTTGTTATGCGTCTCGATTGAATCGAACGGTGCTGTTCAGATAAGAATAGCTTCGGAGAGTAGGCGGTCAACAAGGTGTAGAAAGCCCCCGGGCGCTACGGTCGCGCGCAGCGAGATCTGCGAGCGGCCTACGGCCGCTCGCACGGGCGCCTCGCTCACTCCGTTCGCTGCGGTGCTTGCGTCGCCGTGCTTCCCGTAGCGCCCGGCCCCTTTCAGTCCCACCCAGCACGGTTGTTCAGTCGAGCGACGACCCACGTATCTGAACACGGGGATTGCGACCGGCCCGTGTGGTCGGCGCGGGCGACTACAGCAACAGCGACGCACAGAGCGCGTCCGCACCCTCCGTCTCCCAGAGGTGACGCTGACGCTTCGAACCGGAGCCCTCGTCGTAGATGGCGCGGATGCCCGAGACGCCGAGGCGTTCCGCCTCGCGGTCGACGAGTTCGCCGAGCGGGACCGTCTGTTCGAACTCCCGGTCGAGCAGTTCCGCGTCGTGACCGTGACGGATCGCTCGCCACTTGTTCTCGTCGAGGAGTTCACGCCGGTGGCGGTAGCCGTCCTCGCCGTCCTCGTAGCGGGCCGCGAGGTCGGCCACCAGTGCCTCCGTGTACTCGACGAACGCCAGCACGCGGTCGGGGTCGGCCTGTCCGTCGGGCGTCCGAACCTCGACGGTGCCGTGGCTAGAGTGTGGTCGCACGTCGTACCACAACTCGCCGCGGTCGTTGATGCTGTCCGTCTCGACCATCGTCCGTTCGAGCGCGGCGAACGACGCGAAGTCGTCGAAGGCCGTCGGCATCCCCGTGTTGGGGAGGTTCTCGAACACCATCGCCCGCGCGGAGGCGAGCCCGGTGTCGAAGCCGTTCCAATACGGCGAGTTGGCCGACAGCGCGAGCATCACGGGGAGATACCACCGGAGTTCGTTGGCGATCCACGTCGCCTTGTCCGCGTCGTCGACGCCGACGTGGACGTGAAGCCCGGCAGTCGTGTTCCGGTGTTGCGGATACTGGATGCGGTCGAGTTGCGCGCGGTAGCGCGACTTCTCGGCGTGTTCGAGTTCGCGCCACGTCGCCAGCGGATGGAGACCCGCCGCGGCGATGCCGAAACCGTGTGTCTCGGCGTGGTTGGCGAGCGCGTCCCGCACCGCGTGGAGTCGATCTTCCGCCTCGGCGAGCGACTCACAGGTCGGCGTCTGCGTCTCGATAACGCATTTGAACAGCTCGTGGTCGAGGCGGTCTTCGAGTATCTCCGGTGGCGCGGACTCGTACACGAGTTCGTCGGTGCCGGCGGTCGGACGGCCGCGTTCGTCAACGACGTAAAACTCCTCTTCGATACCGAGAGTCCCCATTCGGTCGAAGGCGTCGGCCGACCCGAGTTCCATCGACAGGTGGTGTGCCCCCCGCGAATAAAGCCGTTCCGTTCACGCAGTCCGCGTCGGCGGGCGCTTCCCGCCGTCGGCTACCCGCGTCGACGCGCCACGACGCCGAGGTGGTCCTCGTGGAACGGCTCCAGTCGTGCGGTCTCGCGTATCTCGTACGCCTCGCGGAGCGTGTCGAGTTCGCGCTCGAACACCGCGCTCGGGTCGGCGACCACGTCCTCGGAGCGGGCCTTGATCGCCGCGAGCAGGAGCCCCCCCTCGTCGAGGAACCGCGCGTTCGCGTTTGCCACCGCCGCCTGCCCGCGCGTCGCCACGTCCTGTATCACGACATCGACCGGTTCGACGACGTGTGCGTACGTCTCCGGCGTCCGGGCATCCTTCAGCAGGGGGAACAGTCGGTCGCGGGGGGCCGCGGCATCGAGCAGGTCACGCGCGGGGCGGGCGGCGAACTCGATTGCGTACGTCGGCCCGGCGAAGTCGGCGACGTGTGAGACGGTCGTCCCCGAGGCGGCTCCGAGATACAGCACCGTCTCGCCGCCGACGAGGCCGGTGTCCATCCCCGTCTCCAACATCGCGCCGAGCTTCGACCGGCGAGCGTCCCACGCCCGCCAGCCGTTCGCCGTCGGCTCGCCGTAGACGGGCGGGCCTTGCGTTGCGAGTCGTTCCTCGCCATCGAAGGGCCGTCGCTCGACACCAGCAGGTAGCTCACTCATCCGCCTCACCCCGCGCCCGGATGGTCGCCATCCGCTCCTCCAGCTGGCGTTCTATCGCCGGGTTGAACTCGCCCCGGTAGTGGTCGCCCCGGGCCGCGATGGCGAGTTTGCCGGCGAGCGCGCGTGCCGCGCTCCCGCGGTCTTCCTCGCGGGTGCCACGGACGTACTCGTGGACGTAGATGACGCCGTGTTTAGGCGAGGGGGCGCGGCCGCGCAGATGCGCGAACAGTGCGTCCTCCGCGCCGAGTACCTGTATCGTCCCCGCGGGCTTCTTGGCCAGCGATTCGAGGCCGCCGGCCAGCGCGATGAGTCGCGCGGCCAACACCGGGCCGGCCAGCGTCGCGAGGTTGGGTGCGACCTCTGGTGCCGTTCGCTCAATGTGCGCCCGGAGGTCGGCGGCCTCGTCGGCCAGTCCGACGACCCGCTCTGCGAGCGCGACGGCTCGCTCCTCGGCCGGGCCGTCCGGGTCTCGCTCGGCGACACCGCGCGCGCCGTCGATGCCGGTACCGACCCCCGCGAACAGGCTGCCGGCCCACTCGTGGAGTCGTTCGGCTAACTCGTTGGCGGTGCGCTCGCAGTCGTCCATCGCGCGGACCGCGTGCAGCAACTGCTGGTCGTCCGCGCGCTCGGCCTCGCGGACGGCCGCCCCTGTCGCCGCGAGCGTCGCCTCGTGGAGCGCGTCGTAGTACGCCGCCTCGTCGGCCGCGAAACCAGCGTCAACGGCTCGCGTCGGCCAGTCGGCCGGCGCGTCGGCGCTCCCCTGCCGTATCGCCGTGTTGGCGCGCTCCGGTTCGTCGGGGGTCGCGTCGGCGAACCACCTGCCCGTCTCGTCGCTCATGGCTGGTCGTACTCCCCCGACAGTTAAAAGGCGTTCTCGACTGCGCTCGCCCGACACGGAAGCACTCGACCGTTTCGCCGCCGTCGATCGGCGGCATCCCGCGGTCTGCGCTCCTCGAACGCCTCCGTCGGGTCAGCGCACTGTTCGCACAGCGGGTCGCAGAGCCGCAGGGAGCCGCCGGGTGACTTTTTACTCGCCGAGACGGATCAAAGACAGATGACAATCGCAGATTCTCCCCACCCGTGCTCGTAGGCTATCTCCACCCCGGCGAAGGGCGGCCTCCGGCGTCGCTGGAGGCGGCCGACTTCGACGTCGTCGTCGCCGAGGACGCCGCCGAGGTGCCGGCACGGGTCGACTGCGCGGTGTGTCACGTCGCCGACGGCTGGCAGCGCGCCGTCGACGCGCTCCGCGACCGAGCAATCCCGGTCGTCGTCACCGGAGCCGCGGCCACAGGGGTTGCCGCCGACGCGTCCCGACTCGGCGCGGAGTTCGCCCCCGTCGACGAGTTGGCCGCTCGCGAGGAGACGCTCGCCGACCGGGTTCGTGCCCGCGTCGCGGCCGACGAGGACAGGTCGGCGAGCGATTCCGTCTTCGCGGTCGAGCGGACGCTCGAACGGACGGACGAGGCGGTGTTCGCCGTCGACGCCGACTGGACGTTCACGTACGCCAACGAGCGCGCCGGCCAGATGTTCGAACGCGCCCCCGAGACGCTGGTCGGGCGCGACCTCTGGGCGGCGGTCCCGAACGCGGCGTCGGACATCTACGACGAGAAGCTCCGCGAGGCGCTGGAGACGCAGGCGTCAGTCGAATTCGAGGCGTACTACCCGCCGCTGGACATCTGGACGGAGGTTCGGGCGTATCCGGACGCGGACGGTCTCTCCGTCTTCGTCGACGACGCGACGGCACAGAAGCGACGCCGGTTGCAGTACGAGGCACTGATCGAAAGTTCGCGGTCGCTGCTCGCCGCCGAAACGCCCGAGGCGGTCGCAGAGACCATCCAGCGCGCCATCACGGATCTCGGCTTCGAGTACAACTGCGTCCGACTGTACGACGCGACCGACGACACGCTTCGGCCGGTCGCGATGAGCGAACGCGCTGAGGCGGAACTGACGCCTCGCCCGGTGTACGAACCGGGGGAGGGGTTTCCCGGGCAAGCGTACGAGCAGGGCCGGTCGATGCACGTCGCCGACCTCGCGGCGGCCGATCCCGACGCCGACACCGATCTCGGGGAGCTGCGGTCGGCATTCTACCTGCCGCTCGGCGAGGTGGGCGTCGTCTCCGTCGGAGCCCCCGAGCCGGAGGCGTTCGACGCGACCGACCGTCAACTGCTCGAACTGCTCGCCGTCAGCGCCGACGCCGCCATCAGTCGCACCGAGCGAGAGCGACGCCTCAACCGCTACCGGGCCGTCCTCGAGAACACCGCCGAGATGGCGTACGCGCTCGATGAAGGCGGCCACATCACGCTCGTGACCGACGCGCTGGCCGACCGCTGGGGTCGCGACCCGGAAGCCATCGTCGGCGAGCACATTCTTCGATTCGTCGACGAGACGCTCGTCGAGCAGACGACAGAACGGCTCGCAACGACGGAGAGTGACGCCGTCGTCATCGAGTTGGACCACGAAACGACCGGTCTCGGCGTGCCGGTCGAACTGCACGTCTCGCCGATCACCGACGACCGCGATCAGGGCGTCGTCGGGGTTCTCCACGACATCTCCGAACTCGAAGCGACCCGAGCCGACCTCGAACACCAGCGCGACCGCTTCGAGTACCTGTTTCACGAGTTGCCCGACCCGGTCGCCGGGATACGCGTCGAGGACGACACGCACGTCATCCGAAACGTGAATCCGGCGTTCGCGGAGACGTTCGTCGGCGCCGACGAGACGGCCGTCGGCGAACCGGTCGTCGACGTGGTGGAACTCTCCGACGACGGGGAGCGGGCGTTCAGCATCGACCACGGCGAGGGTATCGTGGAACGACAGGTCGAGCGCGTCACGACGGACGGCACCCGAACGTTCGCCTTCCGGGCGGTCCCGTTCCGAACCGGCGACGAGCGGCGCGTGTTCGGCATCTACGTCGACATCACCGACCAGATCGAACGGCAGGACCGCCTCGAAATGCTCCACCGCGTGCTCAGACACAATCTCCGCAATCGGCTGACCGTCATCGACGGCAACGCCGCGATGCTGGCCGACGAGGTGGACGGCGAACCCGGCGTGACACTGCTCGACGGCATCCGGAGCGCGGCCGCCGACCTGACGGCGCTGAGCGAGAGCAGTAACGCGCTCCAGCGCACGATATCGACGCCCGAGTCGGAGCTGTCGCGCGAGCCCGTGGGTGACATCGTGCAACGAGTCGTTGACGACGCTGCGGACGAGCTACGATGCGATGCGACGACGGACGCGGTGGTCGACGCCAGCGAACACGTCTTCCGCGCGCTCGAAGAGCTGGTCGACAACGCGACGTTGCACGGTGCGCCGCCGGTCCGAGCGACCGCGACGGCAGACGAAGACACCGCGACGATTCGCGTGACCGACGGCGGCGAGGGCGTGCCGGATCGGGAACAGCGCGTTCTCACCGGCGAGGCGGAGATAACACAGCTCACCCACAGCCGTGGGCTCGGGCTGTGGCTCGTCCGCTACGTCGCCACGTCGCTCGGGGGCGGGCTCGCCTTCGAGGACGACGGCCGAACGGTCGTTCTCTCGCTCCCGCGGGTCGATTAGGCGAGAAACTGCGCCACCCGTCGGTCGACGAGGCGGCCGCCCTCGATTATCGCGTCGTGGCCCCACTCGTCCAGTCGCTCGTGGCGCGCGTCGAGTCCGGACGCGGCCGCCACGAACGCCTCGTCAGTGAAGAACGGATCGCGCGTGCCACCGACGACGAGCGCCGGCACGTCGACCCCGTCGAGCCACGGGGTCGCGTCAAACGCGAGCGTCGCGGCCACCGTCCGTCGGAAATCTCGCGCCGGCGGGATGCGGAGGCGGGCGAAACCGCGCGCCGCGAGCGCGCCGAGTCGCTGCCGGAGGCCGGTGACGACCGTCCGGACGCCAGCCCGGTAGACGCGACGCCATTCGCCGTCGGCGGCCCACTCGTCCCACGTGGAGAGCGACTCGCGCCCGTGTCGGGAGAGCCGCGCGGCCGAAAGCCCGAGCGCAACCGACCGCACCCGGTCGTCTCGGCGGGCGAGTTCGAGCGCGGCGAACCCGCCCATCGAGATGCCGAGCACGTCACACGGACCGAACGCGTCGAGTGCGTCGCGGTACCGCTCGGACATACCACCAATCGTCTCCGGGACGCCCGGCGGCCGCGAGAGATAGTACACCGTCCGCGGCGCGCCCGCGACGGCACAGGCCCGCGCCTGTCGCCGACAGTAGGCGGCCAACGCGAGGTCGAACCACGCTTGCTCGCGGGCGCGCAACAGCGGGTCGTTCACGCCCGGCAGGACGACCAGCGGCGGACCGTCGCCGCAGCCGACGTACGGGTGCGAGGCCGCGTGGCCCCGTTCGACCGGAGTCACGACCGGCGGGCGTCGGGCGGGGATCGGTGGGGAGCGACGGAGCGCGGGAGGACGGCTGTGGACACGCCTCTCAATTCGCGTGCCAGCGGAAAAATCGCGGCGATTTCGGCTACGCCTCGTCATCCCGGTTCTGAACGGAACTCCGCGTCGTCCTCAAAACCACTGCGCCGTCTGCGGTCGCCGCGAGCGCAGCGACGACGAGTCCGGCGCGAACCGGTCGCCGGTACTGGAAACGAGTAGAAGGAAGATTATGACCTGTTACTCTCGGCGTGCGAGCAGTGCGAGCGACGCGAGTGCCGCGAGCGCGGCCGCGACGCCGAAGCCGGGTTGACCGCCGCTGGGCGTGGCAGATTCGGTTTCGGTGGCCATCTCCGTCTCTGCTGGCGTCGGCGTCGCCGTTTCGAGGGTCACCTCGCTCTTGGCCGTGAACTCGGCCGACGCGGCCGCGTCGGGGTGGAAGCCGCGCGTGAGGTTGCGAACCGCGTAGACGACCGACCGCGGCGCCGGCTGGTTCAGGTAGTTCACGTTGACCGAGACGGTCTGGTTGTTCTGCGCGGCGGCCGTCGACGCGTACGGCTCTTGTGCGAGCAGATACCGGTTCGCGTCCGTGACGATCAGCACCGCGGGGTTGAGTTCGAGGATCACCTCGTCGTTCACCTGCGGATACGCCAGCGTGTAGTTCGCCTCGCTCATGGCGTTCTGACCGCCGCTGGCGGTGACCATCGCCGAGATGAACGTGTTCGTGTTCGCGACGTAGCCGCCGCCGAGCGGATACATGACGCGCGGCTCCTCGGCGTCGGCGGTCGCCTGCCGGGCGGCCTCGACGTTCGCGTTCATCCACGCGTTCGTCCGAGCGGCCCCCTCGCAGTTGCCGGTCAAGCGGCCGATGGTCGTCGTCTTGGCGGCCACGTCGTCGATGTCCTCCGCGAGTTCGAACTGATAGACGGTGAGCCCAGCATCGCGTAGCGCGCTCACGGTGTCGGCCTGCGTGGCGTTGGGTGCGAGCACGAGATCCGGCTCCGTGCCGATGACCTTCTCGACGCTCACACCGAAGCCGCCGGCCGCGGAGATGTTCGTCCGCGACTCGGCACCGTCCAGATAGGCGGCGAACGCCGTCCGGCCGACGACCTGTGACTTGCCGCCGATCTCCCACATCGTCTGTGCCGCAGAGGGGTTGAGCGTCGTCACGCGCTCGGGCGTCTCCTCGATAGTGACCTCGGTCCCGCTCGCGTCTGTGGTCGTGACGGGGAACGAACAGTCCTCGTGTGCCGTCGCTACGGCTCCCGACGCGCCGGCGACACTCGCGGGAGCGAGCGCCGCGGCGACGACGAGAAACGCGCAGACGACGGCGAATCTACGTCGCATCGTCTCAACCGGCGATGGGAGTCAATAAATATGTGGCTAACTACACTCGGTTTGTACTCGTGGAGCCGAACGGACGGGCGACGGTGTACTCGCTGGGGCTGGTCGCGCTACTCGGCGTAGTCACGACCCTCGCGACGGCTGTCGGCCCAGTCGGCGTCACGCCCCCGACCGTGCTAAAGGTGTTAGCGAACGGTATCGCCGTCCCAACCGAGATTACGGTCGCGCGAACCGGCGGCGCGGTGTTGCAGCTCCCCGCGCTCACCGTCGAGTGGGCACCGGTGTTCGCGTTCCCGGTCGAGCAGACCCACGCAGCAATTGTGATGACGGTGCGGCTACCGCGGATCGCACTCGGCGCGACGGTCGGCTTCGCCCTCGCGGCCGCTGGCGTGGTGATGCAGGGGTTCTTCCGGAATCCGATGGCCGACCCGTCGATCATCGGCGTCTCGTCCGGCGCGGCCGTCGGCGCGGTGGGCGCGCTCGTCGTCGGCGTCCCGTTCGTCGGGCTCAGGACCGCGGCATTCGTCGGCGCGCTCGTGACTGCTGGCGTCGTCTACGCCATCGCGACGGAGGGCGGCCGCACGCCGGTCGCGACGCTGTTGCTCGCCGGCGTCGCGATCCAGACGCTACTCGGCGCGGTCACCTCGTATCTGCTGCTCCGGAGCGGTGAATCCATGCGCCGCGTCGTCTACTGGCTGATGGGCCATCTTGACGCGTCCACGCTTGACGAAGCGGTCGTGACGGGGACGCTCGGTCTCGCGCTCGTCGGCGTGATGTATCTGTACGCCGAGGACCTGAACGCGATGTTGCTCGGCGAGACGGACGCGCAGGCGGTCGGCATCGAGGTGGAGCGAACGAAACGGATCCTCCTCGCCGCAGCGAGTATCGTCACTGGAGCCGCGGTCGCCGTCGCGGGCGTCATCGGCTTCGTCGGCCTGATCGTTCCACACGCGGTGCGACTGCTGGTCGGTCCCGACCACCGCGTGCTGCTGCCCACGAGTGCGCTCGCCGGCGCGTCGTTCCTCGTCGCGGCCGACACCGTGGCGCGGGCCGGGGCCGTCGAGTTGCCGGTGGGCATCGTCACCGCGGCGCTCGGTGCTCCGTTCTTCCTGTATCTCCTCCGCCGACGAGAGGTGAGCGAACTGTGATCGCTGTCGAGGACATCACGGTCGAACGCGGCGGCGTTCGCGTCCTCTCAGAGGTGTCGCTGACCGTCGAGGAAGGCGAGTTCCTCGCGCTCGTCGGGCCGAACGGCGCGGGAAAATCGACCCTGCTGAACACTGTCGGCGGCATTCTCTCACCGGCCGCCGGCCGAGTGGTCGCCGCCGGACGCGAGATCGAGACGCTGTCGGCCCGCGAGACGGCGCGGCTGGTCGCGTCCGTACCACAGGAGACGTCGTTCGGCTTCGACTTTACCGTGCGCGAGGTGGTCGAGATGGGACGGACGCCGTACCGGGCGCGACTGCGCCGTCGCCCCGATCCGGATGGACGTGATCAGATCGACCGCGCGCTGGCGCGAACCGAGACCGACGAACTGGCCGACAGGTCGGTGACGACGCTCTCGGGCGGCGAGAAGCAGCGCGTCCTGCTGGCCCGGGCGCTCGCACAGGACGCGCCATATCTCCTGTTGGACGAGCCGACAGCGAGTCTCGACATCAACCATCAGGTGCGGACGCTCGGCCTCGTCGCCGACCTCGACGAGACGGTGGTCGCAGCGATTCACGACCTGAACCTCGCGGCACGCTTCTGTGATCGGATCGCGCTGCTCGCGGACGGGAAACTCCGGGCCGTCGGCCCGCCCGAGGACGTGCTGACTGCAGAGCGACTGGAACGGGCGTTCGGCACGTCGGTGACCGTCGGAGAGCATCCAGTGACCGGGACCCCCGTCGTGACCGCGTTTCGGCAGCAGGGCCAAGAAATATAGTGGGGCCTGTCGTCGTCTACGTATGGTGAATAAGGTCGCACTCGGGCTCCTGTTGGCGGTCGTCGGCGGGGGCATCGCGGCCGGCACGTACATCGGGTTCCAGTACGCCGGGTCGGCAGACCGGACAATCGGACCGGCCGGTGCTGGCACGACTACGGCGACGCCGACCGCCACTCCGACCCCCGCGCCGACTCCGACCCCGACTGCGACGCCGATGTCGTCTCAGTCAATCGACCGCGCTGCCGTCGAAACCGCGGTGGCCGACCGGATCAACGCGGAGCGGCGCAGCCGCGGACAGAGCGAACTCTACCGACTCGACGCCCTCCGCGAGATGGCGCGGTTCCACAGCGAGAACATGGCAACACAGGGGTATCCGAGCCACGCGGCGGAGGGCTACAACACCGCGGAGCGCTACGAGCGGTTCGATCTCGCCGACCGCTGTCGGTTTCCCGACGACACCGGAACCGGCACCCGCGAGGACGACGCCATCGAGGTGTACGAGCGCGTGACCGCCGGCCCGGACGGCACGACGGCCGACGAGTTGGCCGCCACTATCGTCTCCGAGTGGTTCGACGACAGCGAGAGCGAAACCATCCTGACCTACGAGAACGCCAACCAGCTCGGCGTCGGCGCCGCCGTCACCGACGAGGGCCGCGTCTACGTCACCGTCGACCTCTGTTAGCTCCCGCGCGTGGACCGAGCCTCACGGACCTCTGCGCCGTCTCGAAGCTTGTCCTCACAGTTCGGACAGACCCGAACCGCGTCCATGTCGTTCGGCGCGAACACGCGGACGTAGGCGTCGGTGACGAAAGCGTCACAGTTGCGACACTGTGGCATACTCAGACGGCTATGTGGAGCTACTTGTAGCTTCTCCCCAGTTCAACGCGTATCACTGGTGGTTTCGTCTCCGATACGCCGCCTGTCCAGTAGAGACGGGGGAGAACTACGACAGCTGTTTCAGATATTGGTATTCCCGAACGCCGAGTTGGTCGTTCTCGCTTTCCCCATTCCGGTGGAACCCGCAGGATTCGTAGAAACTGATCCCGACATCGTTCTCGGCCAGCACCGAGAGTTGGAGTCGGTCGAATCCCCGTTCGCGCAGGATCACCTCGATGCGGTCGAGCAGTGAACTGCCGATTCCCTGTTGCCAGTGGTCGGGGTCGACGTAGATGCGATAGAGATGAGCGAGTCCGCCGTCAGATTCGTCGGGCGCTGCCTCAGCGAACCCGACGGTGACACCATCGACAGTTGCCACCAGCATCGGCCGTTCGTCCGGTTCGATATCATCCGCGAGTAGTCGCTCCGGGTCGTACCACGAGTCCACTATCTCATCGACCCGGTCAGCACCGAGTATATGATCGTACGCCGCGTGCCACGCGTTGCGGGCGACCCGCCGAATCGCGCTCACGTCGTCTGCACCTGCTTTTCGTACGTTTCCGCCCTCCATCGTACTCCGTATTCAAGTAGGTGGGTAGTATCCTTTCCGGGGGGCGAAATGAGGAGACAGCCGAGAGCTGTCGCTCGTGGTTTGAGCCTCGAACGAGGAGAGCCGGAGGGGGGATTTGAACCCCCGGCCTATTCCTTACGAAGGAATCGCTCTGCCAGCTGAGCTACTCCGGCGCGGCTACCGTACCGTGGTAGAGAGTCGAGTATAAGCGTTGCGAACCGGAGCGGGCGCGGGGGTCTCGCCGCAGCGAGCAGGCGCAAATCGCGCGCTCACACCCGCTCTAACCGCACGTCGAGACAGACGTTCAGTTCGTGGGGGGCGTACGAACGGACGATCCGTTCGGTCTCGACGGTCACGTCGTACGCGTCGCCGGCCGCCCGTCGAATCGCCCGCTCGCCGGGACCGAACGGGTCGTCGTCGGGCTGGATGTCGTAGTAGTGGAGCACACAGGTGTCGCCCGCAAGCCGGACGGTGGTGTCGAGGAACGCGTCCGCGGAGTGAGGGAGGTTCATCAGCACGCGGTCGGCCCACCCCTCGTAATCGGCGGCGGCCTCGCGAACACCGTCGGAGGCTGGCGCGCCCGACGAGCCCGAGACTGCGTCGCGCACGTCACCCTCGATTGCCGTGACGCGGTCGGCGACAGCGTTGCGGCGGGCGTTCTCGCGGAGATACTCGACGGCGGCGGGATTCAGGTCACAGCCGACACACGCCGCGCCGCGTTTCGCCATCGGGACGACGAACGGCCCCACGCCGGCGAACATGTCGAACACCCGCTCGTCGGCCGTGACCTGTTCGACGACGCGGTGGCGTTCGGTTGCGAGCCGCGGGGAGAAGTACACCGCCGCGATGTCGAGACGGAAGTCGGTGCCGTACTCGGTGTGGACCGTCTCGGTGTCGTCGCCAGCGAGCACGTCCCAGTCGCGCACGCGGTACTCTCCCTGCACCTTCGAGGCGCGGTTCACCACCGTGTCGACGGGGAGGTCGGAGGCCATCACGGCGTCGGCGATGCGGCGCGCACGGTCCGCGCTGTCCTCGTCGAGGATGGCGATGCGGCCGAGTCGCTCAACGCTCGGCTCGAAGCCAAGGATGTCGGCAGGCAGGGTCTGGGTCTCGCGTTGAGGTGCGTCGAAGTCGACGGTATCGTACTCCTCGGGCACGGCGTCCGGGTCCGCGACCGGGACGTAGAGCCATCCGTCCGCGACCGTGATGTCGTACGCGTCGTCGAGCAGGTCACGCGCCGCGAGCGCCTGTCTGGTCGTCTCGCCCGCGTCCGGGCGGACGCGAACGCACGGGACGGTCATCGTCGGTCATGGGCGACCGCGCGCGGTAAGCGTGACGGAACGTCCCGCTTCGGTGACTCGCCCACTGAACACCGCGCTTATTCCCCTCCGTCGCCAGCCTCGGGTATGCTTTCGTTCGTCGGTCTCGGCCTGTGGGACGAGCGCTCCATCACGGTCGAGGGGCGAGAGATGCTTCAGGATGCAGACCGCGTCTTCGCGGAGTTCTACACCTCGCGGCTGATGGGGACGGACGCGGCGTCGCTCGCCGCCCACCACGATATCGAAATCGAGGTCCGGGACCGCGCCGGCGTCGAGCAGAACCCCGACCCGATACTCGACGCCGCAGAAGACGGACACGTCGTCTTCCTCACCGCCGGCGACACGATGATATCGACGACGCACGTCGACCTCCGCCTGCGCGCCCACGAGCGCGGCATCGACACCCGCGTGGTCCACGGCACGACCGCGTCGGTCGCCGCAGCGTCGCTCACCGGGCTCCAGAACTACCGGTTCGGCAAGGCGACGACGCTCCCGTTCCCGTACGCCCACGGCGGCGAGGGCGTTCCCGCGTCCGTCTCTGATACCATCGATGCCAACCGCGAGCGCGGCCTCCACACGCTCGTGTATCTCGACATCAAGCAGACGCGGGGCGAGTACATGCGGGCCGACACGGCCGCCGGCCTGCTGGCCGACGGCTACGAGGACACGCTCGGCGTCGCAGTGTGTCGGGCCGGCTCTCCTGATCCCCGCGTCGAGGCCGACCGACTGAGCGCGCTCGCGGAGCGGTCGTTCGGCGACCCGCTCCACCTGCTGGTGATTCCGGGCGACCTCCACCACGTCGAAGCAGACGCCCTTCGGACGCTGGCGGGCGCGCCAGACGGCCTCACGGAGCCGCGCTGATCAGTCGCCGGTCCGCTCGCCGCCGTCCGCGCGGACGCCACCGCCACCGGGCGGATCGCCGAATCTGAGGTCGTACTCGTCGCCGGTGAGGAGATACAGCACGTCGTTGACCACCGTCTCCAGTTCGGGGAGGAATCGGAGGACGGCGAACATGATTGCGACGAGCGCGACGACCGACGCCGACTGGCTGATCACCTTGTCGGCGATGAGAAACGAGACGAGTTCCGGCTCGGTCTTGCCGAACGCGCCCATCACCTGTGGGACGAACACTTGGAACCACTGTCCGCCGAACGCCGCCGCGATGAACACGTTACGGACGAGGTTCAATACCCAGATGACGGGAAGCGAGACGGCGAGCGCCTTCACCTTCCGGTCGAGGGAGGCACGGACTGCGGCGACGAGGCCAGCGAAGATCGCCATGCTCCCGAGACCGGTGCAGGCGAGCAGTATCTCCGTCGCCCGGGCCGTCTCGGTGCCGCCGTTGAACAGGAGGACGCTGCGGACGCCCGCCTCGTTTTCCACGAGCGCCGGCTCGTACCCCAGCAGTTCGATGCCCCACTTCGACTGCTTCGCAACGACCTCGACCAGCGGCCCGGAGAGCACCGACAGCGTTGACGCGGGGAGATAGATCGCGCCCATCACCGCGACGGCACGCGAGAGCACGAACAGCGAGTCGCGGCCGTGATACAGGCGATACCCCGTGTAGAGACACGCAGGCACGGCGACCGCCGCGAGGGTGGCCTCGATGAAACTCGACTGCGCGTACCAGAAGTGCGGGATGAGCGTGCCCCAGAAGACGCCGAACACGGCCCATGCGGCCGCGGTCGTCAGCCGTCCGACGCGCTGGTAGCGTCGTTCCGCGAGCACCCCCGTCAGGAATGCGCCGACCGAGAGCCACGCCAGCACGGTCGTCAGCAGCGATGTCGCCATCTTACTGTACGTGTGTCCGTGAGGGATAAATCTCTGCTGGTAGTCTCACGAACTCGGCGTCCCGATCTGCGCCCACCACACCGTGTCCGCGCGGTGGCGACGGTTGTACGCCGCCCATCCCTCCCCGAGCAGGCCCGTGAGCCGTAGGTCGTCGTACAGCGTGCTGTGGGTGTAGTCGAGAAACGTCGCCGGAACGACGAGGCCGTCCTCCCCGGCCAACACGCTCGCAACCACGGTGAACACGTGCCGGTGACGGTCGTCGATGACGACACCGGCCATCACCGGTGGTGACTGCTCCCCGGCGGGTGTTGCGTGCAGCGCCTCCCCGGCGCGAACCGCGAAGTCAGTGCAGAACATCCCGACGCCGCCGTCGCGAAGTGACGCGAAATCCGTGTCGTCTCGGAAACCGGCACGCAGGTCGACAGTATTGAACGCGACGTTGAACTGCACCGCGCCGGCCATGTACCGCGGCAGGTCGTAGTGGGCGTGTTCACGGAAGCCGTCGACGAGGCCCTTCGCGACCGCCTCCGGGTCGGCAGGGTCGGCGTCAGTGACCGACCACACCGCGTCGGTCGGAGCCGGTCGATGGCCGCGAAGCAGTTCGATGGCCGACCGGTTCGGGTCGCCTGTCCGCACGCGCTCGAAGAATCGCTCGGGATCGGAGAAGGCGAACGTCACGTCCCCGCGGTGGAGCGCGGTCACCGCCGAGAGTCCTTCGGTCAACAGCCCGTCGAGTCCGTGCTGGTCGTCGAGTTCCCGACGCTCCGTGGCGTCGGGGTCGGGGTAGTCGTGGTCCGCGAGCACGCTTCCGTCGGGGCCGTCGAGCAGACGGAGGTTGTCGTCCCACAGGAGTACGCGCACGCCGCTGCGGTCGGTCACTCGCAGCCCGTCCGTCGCCGTCTCGGCGAACTTCGCCGCGAGGTCTTGTTTCCGTAGGTTCGTGCCGAGCTGTTCGTAGCCGAGCAGGACGTTGTCGACGGCGACGCCGCTGGCGAGCGTACCGAGCCCACCGAGTGCACCCAACACCCGACGTCGACTCACCTTCTCGCCGTCCATGGTGTCGTGCGGTGCCCGAAGCGGCTAATACGTGTCGACAGCGCGGCCGCTCGGCGGCGAGCGTCGAAAGAAAGACCGCAATCGCATCCCGGGGATGACCGGTCCGGGAACCGGCTATTTAGCGTTGGATGAAGTCGTTACTCGCGGCGCAGTGCCAGCAGAGCCGCCCCTGCCAGCGCCACGATTGCGAGTGCCGCACCGAAGCCGGGCTGACCTGGCGTGTCAGTCGCGGTATCCGGTGTCTCATCCGTCGGCGTCTCGCCGTCATCCGGCGTCGGCGACGGCGACGGCGTCGGCGTCGGCGTTGCGTCCTCGCCAGTCTCGACGGTGAGCGACGCGCGGTCCGTCACCGCTGCGCCGTCAGCCGTGTACGGGCCGTCCTCCGCCCCGTCCGAGCTAACGAAGTCGTACGCCTCGTTGCCGTTCGTGTCCATGTGCGGCATCGCGATGACCGTGCCGTCCGACTCGTAGGGCGCGTCCAGACTCACTTCGATGTCCGAACTGGAGCCCGCTTCGAGGTACGCGGACGTACCGCGCACCGAGTCGAACACAGCACCGTCAGCCAGCGAGCCGTCGTGGATGGTCACGAAGCCACCCTCCGACAGACTGGCCGATTCGACCGTCACGGTCGTTCCGTCGGTCGTCTGGTCGCTGATGCTCACCGAGGCAGTCGGGGCCGGTGCGACGACACCGTCAGTCTCCGTGTCGTCGATGCTACGGACACTGGCGGTGAACGAGACGTTCTCGGAGACGTCCGAGAAGTCGAACGTTCCGCTGAACGTGCCGTCCTCCTGCACCGTGACCTCAGTCGTCTTGAGGAACGGACTGTCACCGGTGGCGCGGACGCGCACCGTCAGGTTCGTTCCGGCGGCGACGGAGGTGGTGCCACTGATGGACTGACCCTCAGTGTTCTGCACCGTGACTTCGTCGTTGTCAGTGTCGAAGCTCGCCGACTGTTCGACGACTTCGAACGAACTGCTGACCGTCTCGTCTTCGTTGCCGGAGACGAGCGAGTCAGAGGAGTCGATGGTGAACGAGACATCGAACTCGTCACCAGTCTCCGCGTTTGTGTTCACGTCAGAGACACCATTACCGTCAGTGAATCCACCGTTGTCGGAGACATCGGTGTAGGTGTCACGGTCGGCACGGTCGAACACCGCGTTGGCGGTGTCGACGTTGACGAACAGCGTGTTGCTGTCATCGTCCGCGTAGACGTTGAGAGCGTCAGCGTCGTTCGTCGCTGCGAGGTCGACGACCTTCGGATCCTCGTTCGCGTCAGTGGTTCCACTGGTTTGCAGGATCACGAGGTCGACAGTGCCGAGACTGTTGAGCTCAAGCAGAGCCTCTTCTGCCGTGTCGATGTCGTTGGAGTCGTCCGCTATCTGGTCCTGAACGTATCCGTAGACACCGGAGACGCTCACTTCGTGGACGAGCACATCGCCCGCGGCGATGGTCGAGTCTTCCGTGTACTCGACATCGGTCGCGTTATCGGCTTCGCCGAACTCGCTGGCCGGCGCAGTACCGATGGTGATGCCGTCGGTGGACCGCTCGTTGACCGAGAGGGTCGCGACGGACTCCTCGGCACCGTCCTGCGACAGCGAGACGTTCACGTCGTAGCTGGCCGAGTCGAGGTAGTAGTTATTGCTACTCTTGGTCGTCGTCTTCTCGCTGAAGCTCGCGGAGTCGTCGTCCGCAGCAGCGGAGACAGCATCCGCGGAGCCGGTCGCTCCGGAGCGAGTGTTGAACTCAAGGGTCACCTCACCGTCGTCGTTGCCGTCTTCCACTTCGACCTGCACGACGTAGTTGACATCGGCACTGCCGATGTTGACGTAGGCAGTGTCGGCGTTGTCGAGATCAACGGTGATCTCCGCAACGTCACCGCGGTCGACGCTGAACACCGAGTTGCTGAAGCTGGCAGCACCTTCGACCTGCGACACCACGACCGAGTCCGTCTCGGCGGTGATGCCAGTGTTCACATCTTCGGCTTCAACAGTGTAGTTACCCTCGGAACTCACGTCGAACTCCGCGGTAACTGCGCCGTCACCGTCGATGGTAACAGTCTGCGAGGAGACCTCGCCCCCGTTCGAGTCCAGCAGCGTCGCAACGACCTGTCGGTCGGCGCTGTTGGATTCGATGGTTGCGCTGACTGCCGCGGAGCCACTCTGGTACGTGACATCCGTACTGTCGGCCTCGGCCGTCAGACCGAGGTTACGCAGCGTCAGGTACTCAGTGGTTCCACTGCTACTCTGGAATTCAACTGTGTACGTCTCACCGGCACTCAGACTGCTCTGACTACCGGAGTCCACGACAGCGACAACACTGTTTGAGCCGAGCGACCGGCTGAACAGGAAGTTGTCGTTCGAGTCGAAGGCTTCGAAGCCTTCGCCCTGCGTGGTGCTGACGATGGCGACCTGTTCACCATCGAACGCAGTCGTATTGTCGTTCGAAGTCGAAGTTCTCTGAACGGTCGACGATGTCGTCGTGACATCGAGCTCGCCCGTATCGAGGTCCGTCGACGTACTGTTAACGACGATGGTCGCATCGCCGCTCAGGTCGCTCGTGTTGAAGATGAGACTATTGTCTGCCTCCAAGCTGGATGCCTGAGCCGTGATTTGGGTAGTCTGTCCGGACTGGTCCGTCACGAAGGCTTGGACATCGGACTTGTCGATATCACGGTCGAAAACCACTTCGATGTGATTCTCCTGACCGTTGCTGGTGTCACCGTCAGTTTCGGCTGCAAACTCGACGGGACCTTGCGTGACTTCTGCATTACCTTCAGCACCCGTTGAGTACGTAATAGTCCCGGTAACCGGGTCGTTGGTGCTCTGCGGGTTCAGATCGACATCAACGTCGAAGTCGCCGGAACTGCCCGGGTTCTCAACGTTCTGTGCAACAACAGTCACGTTGTCGCCGGTCTGGAGCTGTGTATTACCACCGAGTGAGATGGTGAGCGTTTCTCCATTGTTGGAGGCACTCACACCATCAACGTCGCTGGTAATGTCCGTACCATTCTTGAGAACGGTCACGTCACCAGAGCCAACGTTATTTACCGACGCCGGCGCCGAGCCGACGCTATAATCGATTACGATACCATTGAGGGAGCTACTGTCTTCGTTACTACTGGGAGCGATTCCTTTGACAGTATGGGTGGAAGTATCCCCAACCGTCGCAGGATCAGCAGTAATGCTGTCCACGTTTGCGGCCGCAGCCGCGGTCCCTGCAAACGCGACGGTGCCTCCGAAGACGGAGACGACCATCAGCGCCGTCAGGAACAGACTGCGAACCTTTGTTGCTGTATCTGTCATAGTTGGTTTATTTGTCGTACCGCGTGGCGACGTACCGTTTCGCGATGCGGGAGCGTACACCGCGTACGCCGAGACCGACATCGATACTCTGTGCTGTCACCATGGGTAGGGGTACGTTCCTACGGTTCACCGCTTGGTATAAAGGCTTTGTGGGGTGCGAAGGGTGTGTCACTCTCTGACACCCGTGATTTCGGGCGGTAGACGGGTTCGGACGTATCGAGCACCCGTTTGCTCGGGTATAAATATGAGAGGTTGTTGAAACTTGTCCGACAGGTGACGGACGCTACTGACCCCATGCGGGTAGTTCAGTGGATTACGGCAGCGAGGTCTGTCACCCCCCCAGAGATCGCTATCGTTCGAAACCGTCGACTCGTCGAGGAATGGGCCGTGAGCCGCGACGACCGAGTCGGTCCCGTCGAGCGTCGCCGGAGTATCCGAGTCGATGCGTGCGCCGTCGAGTTCGCCGGCTCATTCGGCGACTTCGGGCGTCAAATCGAGTGGCCGGGGGCGGTCAGCAGCCGCTCGTAGAGACCGCGGAGCGACTTACTGTCGGCGTCCGACGCGATGTCGTTGATACCGGTGTACGCCTCCCACACGACCGCAGTTGGGACGCGAATCGGCACGGAGGACTCGCGGAACTCCTCGGCGTTCCGCTGAGCGGCGTCGTTCTGGTCGGCTAGCGCACTAAGATGCTGCGCGTCCACGATCACGGTTCGCCACCGGGCAGAGTCGCGTCAACGGGTCGGTCGCCGCTTCGGCGCTGAAGTCCAACTCCAGTTCGGCGGCGTCGACAAACCGCGCTTCGCTTCACGACCGAGGGCGAGTTCGACCACCTGCTGACGACTATGACTCGATGAACTCTCCGGGAGCAACCGCGCCGTTGCTCAACAGCTCGCCGTCGAACGTGACGAGTGGCGCGCCGATCTCCTTCGCCGTCGCGAGGATGACCACATCCATCGTATACAGCAGCGTCTCTCGTTGCATCGCGTAGGCTTCGAGCAGGTCGCCTGTCTCAGGACCATAGACATCCATCCGGTCGAAGAGCCCATCGATCAGATCCTCCACGCGGTCCTGTTCAAATCGCTTCTTTTTTGTTAGAATTGTCCGGTACTCCATCACGTTGAGTAGCGTGGTCGCGAACTCGTGGTCTGCATTGAGGAGATTACGGGCGACAGCACCGCGCTCGGGTTCGCCGACCGTCGCTGCGATGAGGACGTTCGTGTCGACGAACAGCCTCATTCCTGCTCGCGGAGCTCGCGGACCGCCTCAACCGAGTCGGTATCCGAGTCCGGGAGCGCCTCGTAAAGGAACGTCCCAAGCGGGACATCCTCGCTCTCCTCGCCATCATCGGAGTCTACCGAACTCGGCGTGATATTACTACGGTCAGTGACTTTGGCCATGGTCCTACTGGTGTAGTAAGTGCATCCACCGAATAAGTGTACTCCCCCATGGTTGGTGGTGAACGCGCAAAACGCGTCATACGGTCATCGACCCGAGCCGCGAGACGACAGGGGCGTTCCTCGGGGATATCTACTGTCTATCCCCGTCATTCGCCTGCCGAAGGGGACTACCCGATAGGGTAAAGATCGAACGGCCGCGTTCTGCGAGAAACCGAACGACTTCGAGCCACTCCCCATTGAGTCGGTACTCTACATAAAGAATCACGTCACCTCTCCCCGATGAGTCGAGAGTCCCGCACGAATCTGTGCGCGCCGATTGATAATCGTCGTGAACTCTCGGTCGTACTGAACCGGCGGCACTCCTCTTAGTCACCCGTTCGTGACGTGCTCCTCCAGCAGTTCGATCTCGTGGCCTTCGTTGTCGTGGGTGAACGCGTAGAGATCGTCACAGGAGGCGGGGTCGCGGTGGTCGTCGGCCTCGCGGGTCATCAGGTGGTCCCACGCGTCCTGTAGGTCGTCCACGCGCGCGGCGAGGTGGCCCCACGCATCGCCCATCGTGTAGGAGCGGCCGTCGTAGTTGTATGTGAGCTCGACGGACATCGCCTCGCGTGGCGCGTCGGCGGGGGCCATGAAGTAGTTCGCGAAGCTGTCAGCCTCCCACCGGCCCGCGTGCTCGTACTCGAACTTCCGAGTCCAGAAGCCGAGCGCCTCGTCGACATCCTCGACGCGGATCATGGTGTGGTCGAGCGAGTAGAGCGAGCCGTACTCGCGCTTGACGATCTCGATCTCGTGGCCGTCGGGGTCCTTGATGAACGCGTAGCGGTTGCCGCAGGACTCGGGATCGCGGTAGTCCTCGACGCCCTCGTCCATCAGCTGGTCGTAGCGTTCTTGGAGTTCGTCCTCGGGCACGCGGACGGCGATGTGACCCCACGCGTCGCCCACCTCGTCGGGTTCGGAGTCGTGATTCGAGGTGAGTTCGAGCACCGCGCCAGCGTCGTGGGCGTCTTCGGGACCGAGATACACGTTCGTGAACGTGTCCGCCTCCCAGCGGCCCTTCTCCTCGTAGTCGAGATGGGTCGTGTACCAGTCGAGCGACGCGTCCAGGTCTGCGACGCGCATCATCACGTGGTCGAGTGGAGCGTACATCACTCGGGAGAATGGACGCCCGGCATGAAAGCTTACCCGTCGCGGTCGTGGAACGGGCTACCCGCCGCGTAGCCGGACCGTCGAACCCACCAGACCCCGGCGTCAGTCGTCGTCCACCGGCGCATCCTGAACCCACTGTGGCGTGGTTCCCAGAAACAACACGAGGACTGCACCCACCGCCGCGGCGATGATCGACGCCACGACGGTCGGGCCGTCGGTGACCCCGTATCCAGCGACCGCAGTGGCTCCGGCGATGACCGCCAGCAGTACGAGTCCGAGATCGAGACGGAGTCGGAGGTCCGAGTCCATAGCGGAGCGAGGGCTCCCCGTCACAATGTGTCTTCGGGCCGCATGTACCACCCGGGAACCTCGCCGTAGACGACCACCGGGACGCGTCGTCGGTCGTGAGTTTCGAGTAGTCGCGCCGCGCGGCGTTTACCGCTCGAACACCTGGCGAAACGCCGGTGTGTAGTACCACCACGCGAGCGCGCACGCGAGCACCGACCCGACGGGCACCGGCGTGTAGCGCAGTCGGTGAGTGAACGAGACCGCGACGCCGAAACCGGCGATGCCGGCAAGTGCGAGCGCACCCCCGGTGAGTCGGGCGTCCTCGCGGTCGAACAGCGCGCCAACGGCGGCGCTGGCGAGCGCGACGAGATAGAGGAGGACGCTCGCGGGCCACAGCTCCGGGTTGCGCGGGAGACCCCCACCTGCCCGGAAGAATCGCCAGACAGGAATGGTCCGCACCGACGCGGGAAGCGTCGGATTGTAGTCGAGGACGAACAGCGGGAACAGGCCGTTGAGGACCGTCGCGCCGCTGTAATCGATGAGCAGGGCGGTCCACGGGACGGCCAGCAGCGAGGCGACGGCGGCGAGTCGGCGGCGCGGGGTGGCGTGGGGTTCCGTCACTTGCGGGTGATGAGCCGGAGCACGTCCTCGTCGGCGAGTTCGTGGTCGCGCCCGACCTGCTGGTCGTCGTGTTTCGCGCTGTCGCCCGTCACCCGTGCGAACCGGAACCGGTCGTCGAAGTCGCCGCCGAGCTTGTGGAGCACGTCCTCGACGGTGTTCTCCTCATCGGTGACGACCAGCGGCTCCTCGTAGTCGACGCCGCGGCCGGGCTTGTCCATGTAGACGCGGAGCAGTCCCAGTTCGTCGTAGATCGTCTCCGTCAGCGCGTCGAGTCCCTTCTCCTCCTCGGCGGAGATGAACACCGCCTCCTCGGGGTCGATGTCGTGGTCGCGAAGCTGTTCGTTCACCGTGTCGAGATACGACTCCTCGATGAGGTCCGCCTTGTTAACGGCGACGGCGGAGGGGAGATACACGCGGTTGTCCATCAGCGCGTCGACCAGCCGGTCGATGCCGAGGTCCTCGCGGATGGTCACGTCGGCGTTGACGTAGCCGTACTCGCGACACACCTCCGTGATGGTCTCCTCGTCGAGGTCCACCCCGTCGGCGGTCGTCACCTTCATCCCTCCCGTGTGGCGCTTGGTGACGGAGATACTCGGCGGCTCGCTGTCGAGGCGGACCTTGTTGGCGTACAGTTCGTCGTAGAGCCGCTCGTACTGGTCGATCTCGAAGACGGAGAGGACGAACAGGACGAGGTCGGCCGTCCGGACGACCGATAGCACCTCCTGACCGCCGCCGCGCCCGCTCGCGGCCCCCTCGATCAGCCCGGGAACGTCGAGCAACTGGATGTTGGCACCCTTGTACTTGAGCATTCCCGGGTTCACGTCGAGGGTGGTGAACTCGTAGGAGCCGACCTCGCTGTCGGCGTTCGTGAGCGCGTTGAGGAGCGTCGACTTGCCGACCGAGGGGAAGCCGACGAGCGCGACCGTCGCGTCGCCGGTCTTCTCGACGGCGTAGCCGCCACCGCCGCCGGAGCCGGACTGCTGGCGTTCGAGCTTCTCCTTCTTCTCCGCGAGCTTCGCCTTCAGCCGGCCGATGTGCGCCTCTGTCGACTTGTTGTAGGGCGTCTCCGCGATCTCGGTTTCCAGCTCCTCGATCTCCTCTTCGAGCCCCATTCGTCGGTTGGTCCGGCGCTGTCGGTCAAAAGGCTGTCCGTGTGCGCTCGCGTTTGTCGACGGTCGCGTTCGCGCCCCCGCTGCCGAAATGCGGGACGTTTTGTCGGTCACACCCGAGCGGGTCGTATGGAAAAACGCCGGCTCGCCGCGAACCTGCTGCTCGGGGCACTGCTGTTCGTCGCCGTCCTCCACACCGTCCTCGCGGCTTTCGTCTTCGACACTGGACTCGTGGACGTGGGCGGGCTGTTCGTCGGCGTCGCGCTCGTCGGGCTGTTCGTCGTCAACCTCTGATACGGGCGGGCGTAACCACGTCTCTTCGACGTGCGACGAAACCGTGGTTTCGAAACTACTGAGACGCGATACGGATGAGGGGGCGAGAGCCAATTACGCACGACCGTCTGAGCGGGAGTTCGCCAACTTAATGCGGGCGAATTTCCAACCTGCGGGTACGAAACAAAATGCCGGACCCCGAACGCTTCCGGGACAGCACCCAGATCCGCCTCTCGTGGGACGTCTTCGAGGGGGTCCGCGACGACGTGGAGGCGGAGTTCACCGTCACTGTCGTCGACGAGGGGTGTCGTGCCCGCATCATCGGGAGTCCGGTCGAGATCAAAGGCGTCAGCGAGTTTCTCACCCGTCACGGCATCTCGGTCGACTGACCCGGTGGCGAAAAACAACGCTTAAACTCCCGCAAGCGATTCTCACAAACATGGCTGGAAACATCGAAGTACTCGTTCCCGGTGGGGAGGCCGATCCCGGGCCGCCGCTGGGACCCGAACTCGGTCCGACGCCGGTCGACGTGCAGGCAGTCGTCGGCGAGATCAACGACCAGACCGCCGCATTCGACGGGACGGAAGTCCCGGTGACCGTCTCCTACGACGACGATGGCTCGTTCGACATCGACGTGGGTGTCCCGCCGACGGCCGCGCTCGTCAAGGACGAACTCGGCTTCGAGACGGGGTCAGGCGAGCCCAACGAGGAGTTCGTCGAGGACATGAGCCTCGACCAGCTCAAGACGGTCGCGGAGCAGAAGCTTCCCGACCTGCTCGCGTACGACACGAAGAGCGCCGCGAAGGAGGTCGCCGGCACCTGCGTCTCGCTCGGCGTCACCATCGAGGGACAGGACGCCCGCGAGTTCAAGCAGCGCATCGACGAGGGCGAGTACGACGACGTGTTCGCCGAGGAAGCGGCAGCGTAAACCGCTGACGAGGTGAACGTCTAGAAACGAGCGAAGCGAGTTTCTATCGTGTTCGGCGAAGCGGCCGCAACGTAGCAATGCCCGAGCCGAATGCTCGTGGCGCTCGCGGACTCGCGCCACGGCGTGTTTGCGAGCGAGGCGGCGGCGTAGCGAGCAAACAGTCGAAAACCGAGCGAAGCGAGATTTTCGGTGTGTTCGCCGAGGAAGCGGCAGTGTAAGGCTCAACGCGCCCGGTGACGGACGGGCAAGCTCCTCTCGTGTTTATCATCGAGCCGACGGCGTGACGCGAATCGCTGCCGTGACTCGAACGTGCGTTTTAGTTTCCACAAGGACTGTACCTCGTTCGTGACATCCCGGCGTGTGGTCGCTACCGACACCCTCCGCGAACTGCGCGAGGAGCACCCGGGCTTTCTCGCGCTCGCCGCGCTGTTGGTCGCCTTCCATCTCGCCTACCCCGCCGTCGACTGGTGGCTCCGGGCGGCGGACATCGCCCCTCAATTCCGGTTCTGGGACTTCGGTGCGTACAGCGGCGCAGTCGAGCGCTGGCAGGCTGGCGAGAGTCTGTACGTCCGCAACGACGACGGCGGCTACCACGGCTCGTATCTGTATCCGCCGGTCGTGGTCCTGCTGTTCGTGCCGTTCGTCGCGTTCGTCCCGACGGAGTGGGCGACCGTCGTGTGGGTGCTCGTCTCGCTCGCCCTGCTCTGGGTCGGTGTCGTCGCCGTCGTGGAGACGCTCGTCGGCCGGCGGTCGTGGACCGAGCGCGTCGGCCTGCTGTGGCTCCTGCTCGGATTCCAGCCGCTGCTGTTCGGGCTGAAGATGGGACAGACGGCGGCGTTCATGACCGGACTGCTGTGTGTCGCCTTCGTCGCACTCGACCGCGGCGACCGCGCCGGCTACCTCAGCGGCGCGGCGACGGCCGTCGTCGGCGTCGTGAAATTCGCCTACGCGCCGGTCGGCGCACACCTGTTGGCCGACCGGCGGCGGTTCGTCGGTGCCGTCGCGGTCGGCACGGGACTCATCGCGGCGTCGCTCGCTCTATTCGGAATTGCGAGCCACCGGGAGTACCTCGACGTGCTGGCGTGGGGGGTCACGCAGGGCGGCGTCGCCCGGTCGCCGGCGCTGTGGCTGCCGGCGTACTACCGGCCGCTGGGGCTCGTCGACGGCGCGCTGTGGCTCCGCGTCGCGGCGAGCCTCGCGGTGGCCGGCTACGCCCTGTGTGCCCGCGACGCCGACCGAGCGGTGTTCGCGCTCGGCATCGCCGCGTTCCCGCTGGTGACGCCGCTGGCGTACACGTACTACTTCGTCGCACTGGTGCCGGCGGCGGCGATACTGATCGTTGGCGAACTGGCACGCGACGGCTATCCGGCGGTGCCGGCGCTCGGGCTCGGCCTCGTGAGCGTTCACGCGTACGGACTGCTGGGCCTCGTGACGCTGCTCTCCTCGACGCCCGTCGCCACGTACCCGAGCCTGTACTTTCTCGCGCAGCCGGGGCTGTGGGGGAATCTGTTGCTCGTCGGGACGGCGGCGGTCTGGGTCGGCGAGCGCGTGACGTGGCCAGCCAACCTCTCGATTTTGCGGCGTGAAGAGGCGTGAGCGGTAGATTCGGACGGCGGCGGCCTTCGACGGACTTAACTGTCCCATCGGCCTCGTTTTGCACGAGACAGGCATAGCCTGTTTCACACCGTAGTAGCCCTACGGCTTCGACTACGGAGGTGAAAAATGGCAGATACGATAGAAGAAGCAGTCAACAGCGCACTCGACGAGGCACCTGAGCGGAACTTCCGCGAGACGGTCGACCTCGCCGTGAATCTGCGCGACGTAGACTTAGACGATCCCAACAACCGCGTGGACGAGTCCATCGTCCTTCCGCAGGGAACGGGACAGGAGACACGCATCGTCGTGTTCGCCGAAGGCGAAACCGCCCTTCGCGCACAGGACGTCGCCGACGAGGTGCTCGACGGGGACGACCTCGAGGACCTCGGTGACGACGACGACGCCGCGAAGGACATCGCCGGCGAGACGGATTTCTTCGTCGCCGAGGCGAGCATGATGCAGGATATCGGCCGCTATCTCGGGACCGTCCTCGGTCCCCGTGGGAAGATGCCGACGCCGCTCCAGCCGGACGACGACGTCGTCGAGACCGTCGAACGGATGAA
>PXSB01000017.1 GCA_003023185.1 Halobacteriales archaeon QS_9_67_17
AGGTGAGCGCGCCGACACCGTGACCGGGGTCGAGTGCGACTGTCAGGTCGGCGGCCGCGATGGCGTCGCGGTCGACGGCCGCGAGCAGTTCGGTGACGTACTCGCGGCGGGCCGATTCGACGCGGCGCTGTTTGCCCGTCGCGTCCCAGTCGGCGGTGTCGAACCGCTCGGCGAGCAGGCGGTCCTCGACGCGTTCGAGCGTGTCCCGCGACAGCTCGACGCCGTCCGCACCGACGAGCTTCACCCCGTTGTACTCCGGCGGGTTGTGGCTGGCCGTCACCACCACGCTCGGGACGGCCGCACGCTCGGCGTACGCCTGTGCGCCCGGCGTGGGGACGACGCCGAGTCGCTGCACGTCACTGCCCGTCGCGGCGAGTCCGGCGGCGACCGCGTCCGCGAGCATCTCGCCCGTGTGTCGCGTGTCTCGGGCGACGGCGACGGTATCGGCGCTCAGCGTCGAGCCGGCGGCCTGCGCGACCCGGCCGACGAACTCGGGGGTGATCGCCTCGCCGACCACGCCGCGGACGCCGCTCGACCCGAACACCTTCATGCGCGACCGTATCCGTGGCGGATGCAAATCGCTATCGATGCCGTCGGAAGACGAGGATGGAAGGCAGGAGTCGCCAGCGGGTCGCACGTGTTTGTACGCTGTCTCCCATCTTTACTTCACGCCTCGACGGATTGTTCGCCCACCGACGCGTGATTCGAGGGTCGAAACGAACAGCGCTTTGTGGGGTCCGACCGAACGGAGCGCATGAGCTGGGTTTCACCGGACGGGTCGGCCGAGGGGCTCGGGGAGGCCCTCGACACCAGGGGGCCGCTGCTGACGGCGCTCGCGGCCGGGGTGGGAACCAAGCGCGAACTCCGCGACGAGTTGGGCGTCGCCCGCTCGACGGTGTACAAGGGGCTCCGAGAGCTGACGACGCTCGGACTGGTGCGTGAGACGGCCGACGGCTACGCACTGACGGCCAGCGGTCGACTTGCAGAGCAGATGCACACGACGTACCGCGAGCGGTTGGAACTGCTCGCGGACGCACAGTCGGTGTTGGCGTCCCTGCCCGCTGACGCCGGTGTACCGCCGGCGTTCCTCGAAGACGCGACGGTCGCCACCGCCGACCGACACGCGCCAGAGCGGCCGCTGACCGTCTTCGAGTCGCTCGCCGACGAGGCGAAGGACATCCGGTCGTTGTCGCCGGCCGCGGTGCCGCGGTTCATGTCCGACCTCCACGAGTCGGTCGCGGCGGGCGCACACCGCGGTATCGTCGTCGAGCGGCCGGCCGCGGAGGCGCTCGCGGCCGAGTACGACGGGTTCGACGAGGCGCTGGCGTCCGGGCTCGCGATGTACGCCATCGACGAGCCGCTCCCATTCGGCCTGACAGTCTTCGACGACGAGGGAGCCGCGCTGACGACGTACGACGACGGCGGCGTGAGCGGCCTGCTCCACTCGACGGCCGACGGCGCAGTCGCGTGGGCACGCGGCACCTACGAGTCGTACCGCGAGCGGGGGGAGCGGCTGTGAGCGCGGAGCAGGACATCTCGCTCGACGAGAAGCGGGTGTACGCCGGCGGCTCCGCCCGGTCGGCGTTCGTCGCGAGCGAGGCCGGACTCGCGCGCGTCTCCGTCTCCGACGACCTCGTCGGCGAGTTCGGGCTAGTGGTCCGTGACGCGGCCAGCGATGCCGTCGCCGACGACGGCCGCGTCGCCGTCGCCACCGAGACGGACGCGCTCGTCGCGACTGAGGACGGGTTCGCCGAGACGGGGTTCGGCTCCGCCGACGCCGTCGGCTTCGCGGACGGGCTGATCGCCTGCGGCGAGGGTCGCGTCGCCCGCTACGACGACGGCGCGTGGACCGAACTCGGGAAAATCGACGGCGTGCGGGCGGTCGCGGGCGACCTGCTCGCGGCCGGCGGCGGTGTCTACCGACCCGACGGCACGCACGTCGGGTTGGACGACGCGCGGGACGTGGCCGTCGGCAGTAGCGTGTTCGCCGCGACAGGCGACGGTCTCTACGCGCTCGCCAACGGCTGGATGCAGCGGCTCGATGGAGCCATCCGCGCCGTCGCGACGAACGCCGGCCGCGCGGTCGCCGTCACCGACGACGGCACCCTCTACGAGCGGCGCGACAGCGAGTGGACGGCTGTCGGCGCACCGGGCGACGTGGCCGACGCCGTCCCGACGGCGGACGCGCTGTACGCGGTCACGACCGACGGCACCTTCCTCGCGAACGCGGGCGACGGCTGGCGCGACCGCACGCTCGGGTTGCAGGGGTGTCGGCGGCTTGCGGTGGTCGACGGCGACTCGTGAAGGAAACGCTTGTTACCGAGCGGGCGGCACCCCCGGACATGATACTGCCGGGGTCGGCGTCGCAGTCGCTCGGGGCGGCGCTCGCCGACGAGTTGGGTGAGGCTCTCGCGGTCGTCGAGACGGAGCGGTTCGCTGACGGCGAGTTCAAGCTCCGCGTGCCCGATGCGGGCGGCGAGCGAGCCGTCGTCGTCGCGGCCACCACCTCGGCGGCGGCGCATCTCGAACTGCTCCAGCTACAGGACCTCGCGCGGGAGTCGTTCGACGAGGTGGTGACCGTCCTGCCGTACATGGGTTACGCGCGACAGGATCAGGCCTTCCGCGACGGCGAACCCGTCTCCGCGCGCGCCGTCGCTCGCGCCATCTCGACGGGCACCGACCGCGTGCTCGCGGTCAACCCGCACGAACCAGACATCGGCGCGTTCTTCGACGTGCCCTTCGAGACGGTGGACGCCACGCCGCTGCTCGCCGACCCGCTCCCCGCAATCGAGAATCCACTCTTCCTCGCGCCCGACGAGGGGGCGACCGACCTCGCGCGGGGCGTCCGCGACGCCTACGGCGCGGGCACGACCGACTACTTCGAGAAGACGCGCGACTACGACACCGGCGAGGTCCACGTCGCGCCCGCCGGCACCGACCCCACCGACCGGTCAGTCGTCCTCGTTGACGACATCGTCGCCACCGGTGCCACCATGTCGGCGGCTATCGACCGGCTCTACGAGCGGGACGCCGCGGCCGTCTACGTCGCCTGTCTCCACCCGGTGTTCGCCGACAACGCCCGAGCGAAACTCGCGGAGGCCGGCGTCGCGGGGCTGTGGGCGACCGACACCGTCGAACGGCCCGTCAGCGACGTGAGCGTCGCGCCGGCTCTGGCCGAGAAACTGCGCTCTGACTGAGAGGCGGTCTTCAGGTAACTGAGTCGTCGCTTGACTGTACAACCGTGCTGGATGGGTTTGAAAGGGGCCGGGCGGTACGGGAAGCACGGCGACGCAAGCACCGCAAGCCGACGAAGGGAGGCTGCGGAGCACAGCGAGCCGCGCGACCGTAGCGCCCGGGGGCTTTCTATACCCTGTTGTTGACTCATCCAACCGAATCACCACTAAACGAACACTGCCGTCGCACGGTCAGTTGAAAATCTATTGGTCGGGTGATGTATCACCGAGACTCACTCTCCTGCAGATACAGCTCAACTGTGTCCTCCTGCGAAATATTCACAAGTAGAGTGACACTACCCATCTCGGCTTTCGGGGCGATATCGTATGATTTCGGCTCGGCAGAGTCGTTCTGTAGCTCAACGACGTATTCGGCGGCGGTGTCGGGAAGTCTCTCATCGACGTAGAAAGTAGTCTCCTCATCAGGAGCACTGGTCGAAGCCAAGTCGAAGCTACCCTCGTATACGGTCGCATCCTCTCGATGGACAGCTACACGAAAGGTATGCGGGCTGTCGTGGAGATTGAACCCCTTGATTGCATCAATTGCGACGCCTGACTCACGGAGAGAGCAGCCAGCAGTTGCGACCGTGGCTGCTGTCATCAGATACGCGCGGCGGTTCATGCATTCCCAACCGTTCGAACGGTGGTCAATTCACTGGCTATGTTAGCCAGCCGACGAGCCGAGTGTCCCGTTCAGTCGGCGGTCGGGGCGTCGACCGGCGCGACCGCGATGGTCATCTCCACGCCCTCTATCTCATACGTCTCGCGGCTGCCGTCGGTCACCTCGCCGAACTCCGCCTGCGTCTCGCCGGCGATGAGAGCCTCGTGGTCGCGCACGAGGTCGGCCACGCGGTCGTCGGCCACGTCGAGTTCGAGCACCACCTCGCTGTCCACGTCGAGGTCGAGTTGCTTGCGCGTCTCCTGTACCCGGCGGATGACCTCGCGGGCGTACCCCTCGGCCTCGATGGCGTCGGTGAGTTCGGTGTCGACGTAGACGACGCCGCCGTCCCCGTTGACGCGGAACTCCGTCCCCTCGACGCCCTCGGGCGTCTCGGTGACGAACTCCACCATGTCAGGGTTGAGGTCGACCGCGCGGCCGAGTTCGTCGGCGACCGCTGATTCGAGCGCGTCGAGGTCCTTCGCGTCGACGGTGACGGCGTTGAGCGCGTTCATCACCTCGCTCGCCTCGCCGCCGAAGGCGGGACCGAGGACGGACATGTCGGCGCGAGCGCCGTACGCGAGTTCCGTCCAGTCCGCGCCGGGTTCGACCAGTTCGACCTCGCGGGCGTTGAGCCGGTCACACAGCAGGTCGCGCCGGCGGTCGACCGCGGCGGCGACGCCGTCGGTGTTCGCGGCGACGACGACACGCGTCACCGGCCACCGGAGGCTCCGCTCGGCCTGCTGGCGGGCGTTCGCGCCCGCCTCCTCGACGGCGCGCACCGTCTCGATGTCGGCCTCCAGTTCGGGATCGTACCACTCCTCCTCGAACGTCGGCCAGTCGCACATGTGGACGGTCGGGTGGCCAGCGTCGCCGGTGAGCGTCCCGTACACCCGCTCGGTGATGAACGGCGCGTACGGCGCGAACAGCTTCACCGTCTCCAGCAAGACGTGATACAGCGTCGCGTAGGCGGCCGTCTTGGACTCCGAATCGCCCTCTATCCACATCCGCTCGCGCACGACCTGGATGTAGAAGCGGGACACGTCCTCGACGAGGAACTCCAACAGCACGTCCAGCGCTTCGTCCTGTCGATACCCTTCCCACGCGGCGGTCATCTCCTCGACGACGGTCTGGAGTCGCGAGAGCAGCCAGCGGTCCTCCGTTTCGAGTGTGCAGTCGGCGAGCGACACCGCCTCGGGGCCGAAGCCGTCCATGCGCATGTACGGCAGCGGGAACCGGAACACGTTCCAGAGGATGTTCAGGTCACGCTGCATATTCTCCGTCTCGTCCCACGAGAAGCGCATGTCCTCGCCCTGCGGGTTCCGCGAGAGGAGGAACAGCCGCATCGGGTCCGCGCCGTACTCCTCGATCACCTCGTTCGGTTCGACCGTGATCCCCTTCGACTTGGACATGCCGCGGCCGTCGGGCATGTTGGCGTAGCCGTGCATCACCACGTCGTCGTACGGCACCTCGCCGAGCGCGGCGGTCCCCATCCCGAGTTGCGACCAGAACCAGCCGCGAGTCTGGTCGTGCGCCTCGATGATGAGGTCGGCGGGCCAGAGCCGCTCGAACGCCGACTCGGTGCTCGGATAATCGAGCGTGCCCCACGAGGCGACCGAGGAGTCGATCCACACGTCGAACACGTCGGGGACGCGCTCGTAGGTCGTCCCGTCCTCGGTGATGGTCAGGTCGTCGACCGTCGGCCGGTGGAGGTCGACCTCGGCGGGGTCGACGTCCTGATCGACGCGCTCGGCCAACTCTTCCCGCGTCCCGACAACGATGGCCTCGCTCATGTCGCCGCTCCAGTCGTCGTCCGCGGGCAGCCAGATGGGAATCGGGACGCCCCAGTAGCGCTGGCGCGAGACGTTCCAGTCGGGCGACTCCTCGACGAAGTTGCGGAAGCGCTTGTCGCGTGCCTCCGAGGGATACCACTCGCTGTCGTCGATGTTGGCGAGCAGTTCCTCCTTCACGTCTGTCACGGTAATGAACCACTGGTCGGTGGCGAGGAAGACGATGTCCGTGTCACACCGCCAACACTGGCCGTAGTCGTGGACGTACGTCTCCTCGGCGAGCAGGTGGCCGTTCGCGTCCAGATCCGCGATGATGTCGTCGTTGGCGTCGCGGACGAACTCGCCCGCGTATTCGCCGGCCCGCTCGTCGTACACGCCGTCGGAGCCGACGGGACAGAAGATGCCGAGGCCGAGTTCGCTGCCGCGCTCGAAGTCCTCCTGCCCGTGGCCCGGTGCCGAGTGGACGAGGCCAGTCCGGTCCACCTCGACGTAGTCGGCGTGGTACACCTGTCCGGCGCCCTCGAAGTCCGGGTGCTTGGGTACCGCCTCCGGGAACGGATGGTCGTATCGCCAGCCGAGCAGTTCCGACCCCTGTAGCGTCTCGGCAACCTCGTACGACTCGTAGCGACCCTTCTTCAGCACCTCCTCGATCACGTCCTCGGCGACGTAGAGCCGCTCCGTCTCGCCGTCTCGCGTCGCGTCGACGCCGGCGTAGGTCACGTTCTCGTCGACCGCGATGAACGTGTTCGCGGGCACGGTCCACGGCGTCGTCGTCCACGCGACCAGCGACCCCTCCCGCTCCGAGAGGGGGAACTGCACGTAGATGGAGGGGTCCTCGACCTCGTGGTACTCCACCTCGTTTTTGGCGATGGCGGTCTCACACCGCGGACACTGCGTGATGGAGCGTTTACCCCGCTCGACGAGCCCGCGCTCGTGGACCTGCTGGAAGGCCCACCAGACGGCCTCCATGTACTCCGGAGAGACGGTCTTGTACGGGTTCTCCCAGTCCATCCAGACGCCGAAGGATTCGAAGTCCTCTTGGAGACCGTCGAGTTGGTCGTCGGCGAACTCCTTGCAGGCGTCGATAAATGCCTCCATCCCGTACGCCTCGATGTCCTTCTTGTTCTCGAAGCCGAGCTGTTCCTCCACCTTGGTCTCGATGGGGAGCCCGTGCATGTCGTAGCCCGGGCGGTCGGTCACGTCGAAGCCGCACATCCGCTTGTAGCGGATGTAGGCGTCCTTCAGCGTCTTGTTCCACGTCGTCCCCATGTGAGCCGCACCGGAGGTGTACGGCGGGCCGTCGACGAGGACGTGACCTACGCCGG
>PXSB01000022.1 GCA_003023185.1 Halobacteriales archaeon QS_9_67_17
GGGAACGGCGAATTACCAGGTTCCCCTGCGAATGACCGAAACAGGCACTCTCGAATCAACCGGAGACATAGAACTCTCCGATACGGTAGCCGGAACCGAAATCGTGTATGCCTGTAAGTGCGGGGAAACCTTCTATGACGACCTATCCGCCGAAGAACACATCCGAGAAGAACGGGGTGACAAAGGAGAATGAGCGCACTATCACAAGTCGCAGGCTACGCGATCGAAGGTGACATTTACTGCGTGGACTGCGCCAAAGACATGACGGACGAAGACGAGTTTGAAAAGTACTTGGGCCGCGAGCTCGCCACCAGCGTCACGATCGAGAAGACGATCGAGTACGTCGGCGAGAAGAACTTGAACCCAGGCGATGTCCTCATGCTCAACTACCCCTACTGGAGCGGGACGCACGTCCTCGACATGTGCCTGATGGCGCCGGTCTTCTACGACGACGAGATCGTCCTCGACCTCTCGGAAATCGAGCCGCTCGTCGCCAAGCCGTCGATGCCCGACAACGTCGTCCCCGTCCGCGAGGTCGCGGGCGAGGAGGTCGAGCAGGTCATCATCGGCTCCTGTACCAACGGCGGCTACGAGGACATCCTCCCGTCCGCGAAGATGCTCCAAGATCGTGAGATCAACAAGAAGACGGAGATGATCGTCGCACCCGGCTCGAAGCAGGCTTCCGAGATCCTCGCCCGCGAGGGATGGACCGCGGAGCTGATGGCCGCCGGCGTCAACTTCTCCGAGGCGACGTGTGGCGCGTGTATCGGTATCGGCCACGTGCCCGCCTCCGATTCGGTCTCCGTGCGGACGTTCAACCGCAACTTCGAGGGGCGTTCGGGTATCGAGGACGACTCCGTCTTCCTCGCCTCGCCGGAGGTCGCGGCCGCCGCGGCCCTCACCGGTGAACTCGTCGATCCGCGTGACCTCGCCGAGGAACTCGGCGACCTCGACGCGCCGGGGATGGAGCTTCCCGACCAGTACGACGGCTCGAAGGCCGACCTCATCGAGCCCGACGAGGCTGTCGACGACGGGCTCGTCAAGGGGCCGAATATCGGCGACGTGCCGCTGAAGGATCCGCTCGGCGACGAGATGGCCGGTCCCGCTCTCCTGCGGATGGGTAACAACATCACGACCGACCACATCATCCCGGCGACACAGGACATCCTGATGTACCGGTCGAACATCCCGAAGCTCTCGGAGTTCACCCTCTCGCGGGTCGACGACACGTTCGCCCAGCGCGCGCTCGACTCGGACGGCGGCTTCCTCGTTGCCGGCGAGAACTACGGGCAGGGTTCCTCGCGTGAGCACGCGGCGCTGTGTCCGATGTATCTCGGCATCGAGGGCGTCCTCGCGCAGTCCTTCGCCCGCATCCACAAGGCGAACCTGTTCAACTTCGGGCTGATTCCGCTCACCATCGACGAGGCGGACTACGAGCGCATCGAACAGGGCGACGACATCGAGATCGTCGACGACGTGGCGGCGGCCGTCGACGCCGGTCAGGAGGAGTTCACCGTTCGCGTCAACGACGAGTGGGAGCTGACCGCCCACCTCGACGCCTCCGAGCGCGAGCGACGTATCCTCTCGGCGGGCGGGAAGCTGTCGCTGACGAGACGGCAGTACGACGAGGGCGGGGCCGCGCCGGCCGACGACTGACGGGTGTCACCGGCCTGTACAAGCCGGGGACGACTGACGGTGTCGCCGGTCCGTGCAAGCCGGGGACGACTGACTGCGCCGTCGACGCTCGATTTCTTTCGCGTACCTGTCGGTAGCGACGCGACCGACGCCGGAAGAGCGGGGAAGGCAGGGCGGGGAGACGACAGGGGACTGTGGTTCGGTTGGTTCCAAAAGCCGACACGGGAAGGGTGGGGGAAAGGGTGCCCGTGTCGATGATGGGGTGGGGTGGGGATGCACCCTCGTTGGGTGCATTGCTTCCTACGAGAGGTTATGATATGAAAGCAATGCCATAGAGTTTGGGTCCGGGTCGGATTTTCCCGAACGCACACCGCCGCGCGTCTCGGCCGGCACGGCTTAGTGTCCGCGGCGCAAATTATCGGGCGTGACTACGGCGGCTCCGAACGACGGGACCGACGACAGGGCGATTCGCCCAGCCGCGCGGGGGGATCTGTTGGCCGTCTACCGCATCGAGAAGAAATCGTTCCCTCAGCCATGGCCGTTCGCCGCCTTCGAGGGCTTCCTCGGCGAGCCGGGATTTCTCGTCGCGACCGTCGACGGCGGGGTCGTCGGCTACGTCGTCGCGGACACGGTGCCGAACGCCGGCCGCACGCTCGGCCACGTCAAGGACATCGCGGTCCACCCGGACTATCGTGGTCGCGGCATCGGCGCGCAGCTGTTGGGGAGCGCGTTGACGGTCATGCGCGAGAAGCGTGCGAGCCGCGTCAAGCTCGAAGTGCGCGAGTCCAACGACAGCGCGATCCGCCTCTACCGTCGCTTCGGCTTCCAGTTCCGCCGGACGCTCCCCCGCTACTACGACGACGGCGAGGACGCGTACGTACTGGTCAGCGAGCTACAGTAAGCCGTCGGCCCGCGAGAGCAGGATCCCCTCGATAGTCGCGTCGTTCGCCGGCTCGGCGCGGGCGCGTTCGAGTGCGTCCTCGACTGGAACCGTCGTCACCGTGAGAAACTCGTTGCCGTCGAGCTGTCGCTCGACCGGCGTCAGTCCCTCAGCGAAGACGATGGCTCGCCGGTGGCGGAGTACGCCCGTCGCACACCAGAACTCCTCGACGAGCGAGATGCCGGCGGGGTCGAAGCCGGCCTCCTCGCGGAGTTCGCGCGCGCCGGCCTCGGTGTAGCTCTCGCCGTCCTCGACGACGCCGGCGACGAGTTCCAGACAGTGTTCGCCGATGGCCGGGCGGTACTGCTCGACCATCACGAGGTCGTCGCCGGTCGTCGCAACGACGACGACGGCGGGCGGCAGGTCAGCCCAGTAGTAACGACTGGCCAGTCGTGGTCGGTCCCGCTCGGGGTGTCGTTCGGGTGGGTCATGAATCGGTGTCGTGGACGACGGTCAGTCGATAGGTAGTGTTCTCGAACCGGACGTACGTCCCGTTCGGCGTGACGGCATCCGGATACTGTTCCGCGTACGCGCCCGTCTCGTCGAACGGCGAGTGAGTGAAGGCGCCCTTTACCCCGACCGGACCGCGGTAGTAGGCGTCGGAGCGGCCGTCGCCGCTCCCCACCGCGGCGAGCGTGTACGGAAACCGCTGTTCGGAGAGCGTCGAGGCGTTCACCGGCGCAGTCTCGGCCGGCGGCTCGGCGGGCGTCGCCGCCACGTAGTACGGGTCGCCGCTCCGGAGCAGGGACGGGGTCGCCCCGAGCGCGAGCAACAGCACGGTCACGACCAGCAGACCGACGACCAGATTCCGCGTGACCGGTCTCATAACAGGTCCCGGTACGCCTTCCCGAACGCCTGTCGCCGGAGCGTGCCGACGGCGGCCCGCTCCTCCTCGTGGAACGTGGCGGCGACGAGCAGGTCCGCGGCTGGGGCCGGATGCCACACGACGCGGTCCACCTCGTCGCTCCCCTCGACATCGGGGTCGAGGTCCGGGTGGTCGTCGCGGAACGTCTCGAACTCGTCGCGCGTACCGACGTGGACCTCCAGCAGCGACGCGAACAGCGCATCGAGTGCCGTCTCTACGACCTCGGCCGTGACTCGCTCGTCGTATTCGGCGCGGTCGAACGACATCGCCTTCGCGCTCTCGCGCACGACCGTCTTCGCGGTGGGCGCGAGCGCGTCGTACCGCTCGCGTGCCGCCGTCGCGGTCGCCGGCGCGAGTAACCCCTCAACGTGCATACCCCGAATACGACGGGCCGGTAGGTATGCGTATCGTTACCCGTCGCTCGTGGCCGCGTCGTCGGCGTCCTCCGCGTCCGTTTCGTCGTCGGTCGCCTCGTCGCCAAGCATCTCGCGGGTCATCGCCCGGGCCTCGTCGAGTATCGTCTCGGTCTCGTCGTCGGGCGTGACCTCGGCCTGCTGGTACGGCACCTCGTCGGTCGCGCGTGTCGACGGTGAGTGCTCGTGACTGTGGCCGTGTCCCTCCGACTCGAACAGCTCGCCGGCGCGGTCGCCCTCGCGTGTCCCGCCAGTCGTGTCCTCGAACACCTGCGGATACTCCCGCTGCTCGGCCTCGTCGGCGATGCGTTCCGCCAACTCGGATTCCCCCTCGTCGGCCCAGCCGGGGGCGTGGTCGTCGAGCCACGCCTCGTGGACGTTATCCCCGAGGATGGCCGTGAAGGCGAGGTGGTTCGCGAGGTGGCGGGCGTCGGCCTGCGGGTCGTCACAGACGGGACAGGCGTACCCCATGTGCCGTCGTGAGGGAGTCCGCGATTTAAGCACTGCGTCGGCCGCTCGGGGACTGGTCGTCAGGCCGTCCGGTAGGGGACGAACCGGACCTGCACCTCCACCTCGGGACCGGCGACCGCCGTCACGGCCTCGCGGACGGCGGCGGTCACCCCCTCCGTGTCGGTGTCGGGCGGGACGCCGACCGTGACGACGACGGAGCTCGGCTCGTGCAGGAGGAACACGGGGTCGCGCGCTTCGAAGGTGACGGTCACGTCGAACACCGACAGCGCGGGGTAGACGCCGTCAGCGGCGAACACCGCCTCGACTTCGCCCTCCACGTCGCTGCGCACGTCGGCGGTGCGGAACGAGTCGTAGGTGACGCCGCCGAGGAACGCCGAGAGGACGGCGATGACGAGGGCGAGCACGGCGACGCGACGCACCGTCGCGGCACGAGCGTCGTCCTCGCGGAAGATTCGCTGTGGTCGGTAGCCGTAGTACCACAGCACCGACAGCGCCGCGAGATTGATCGAGAGCACGTTCACGACGACCAGCACGCCCGAGGAGACGACCATCGAGACGCTGCCGTACGCGATGCCGATACCGACCGTCGCCGCCGGCGGCACCAGCGCGACCGCGATCATCACGCCCACGAGCGCCGAGGAGACGCCGGTGGTGAGCGAGACGGCCCCGGCGACACCGGCACCGAGCGCCACCGCCAGCGAGAGGAAGTCCGGGCTGAGTCGCTCACGCACCTGCCCGATTGCGCTCGGGTCCAGCGACGCGGGGACGAGATTGAGCGTGTTCACCGCGGCGGCGAAGCCTGCGGCGGCGGCGACGGCGAGACCGATGCCGAGCGCCTGCATCCAGACACCACGGGAGAACAGTTCATCGTCGTCGACGACGCTGCCGACGGCCGCCGCCATCGCCGGGCCGATCAGCGGCGCGATGACCATCGACCCGACCACCGTCGCCGGCGAGTCGAGCAGGAGCCCCGCCGTGGCGATGACCGCGCTCACGACTGTCATCACGACGTACGTCGGCACCGACGAGGCCAGTTCCTCCGCGCGGGCCTGTAGCTCCTCGCGTGCGATGCGGTCCTGATTGTCCTCGCGCTCCGCGTACTCCTCCTGCAGCCGGTCGAACCGGCGTGAGACGACCGTCTCGGCGGCGAGCACGACCGTGTACGCCTGATCGTCGAGACCGACCTCGCGGAGCCGTTCGAGCACCGGTTCGACCGCCGCCGTCGGGATGGGAAAGTAGACGACGCCGACGAACTCGCGGCCGCTCGTCTCGTCGGTCACGACGTAGTCGATCCCTTCGTCGTCGAGGACGCCGAGCACGGTGTCCCGCTTCCCGGCCGGCATCGTCACCTGTACGAGCCGCACGGGTCAACGTTGCCGGCGGAGCACAAAAAACGACGAGCCGAGCCGGAAGCGGAGTAGCCCTCAATCAGACCCGAACTCTCGCTCGTAGCGCCGTGCTAGCACCGGTATCTCCTCGCGTTTCGCCGCTGGCAGGGTATCCCAGTCGATCCCTGTCGGGCGCTCCGAGACATCCGTCTCGACGACTCGCTCCGGGGTGGCGATCAGGTCGAGCGGAACGTCGTGTGCGTCCGAGTCGACGAACCCGTCCGGAACGACCTGCATCGGGTGTATTGTCGTCGCCACCGTCGTCCCGCCGTCGACGTGGTCGAACTCGCGCAGCAGCGCGAACTCCAAGTCGGCGTATCCCTCGCCTTTCCCGACGCGGCTTCCCGATTCGGTGACGGCGACGCTTCCCGAGAGGATCAGGTCGATGTCGGGCATCGCGTCGGGACGAATCGGGACGCCGTGGTCGCTGCTGCCGCCCACTGTCGCGGCGTCGTCGGTGTCGATGCCGTCCCGCGTCAGTCGCTCCGGATCGAGTTCGAGAAACGGCTGGTCGTCGCGGAGCCGTGGGACAGCCATGTACACCGTCTTGCCCGCGCGGAGCGCGCGACGGCGAGCGGGGAGTTGCGGGCCGTCGGGATTCGCCTTGATCGCCTCGGCGGCCTGCCACTCGTCTCTGGCGGCGAGTCGGTCGGCGGCCGTCTCCGCACCTTTGAAGTTCGGAATGCGGCCGTGCGGCGGAAACGGGAACCGCGCCTCGCCCGAGCGTGCGAGCGCGTCCCACGTCCGCTCGCGGAGTTCTCGTTTGGTCACGAACTCACTCGGCAAGCCAGCGAGCCACCTCCCGTTTGAACCGTTCCAGCCACGCAACGTCCTCGTGGAGCAGGTCGTAGACCACATCGTGGTCGATGCTCCCGTATCGGTGGGCGAGGACGTTTCTGAATCCGACAGCCTCGATGAGCCGCGACTCGGTTTCCGCGGAGACGATGCCGGCATCGCCGAGTGCCTCGACAGCCTCCTTCGATGTGCCGTCGGGTGCGAGACCCTCGGTCGCACGGACGTGTTCCGCGATGTCGATACACGCCTGAATCGCGTTCATGAACGACCGCTCGACGGCCCGCTGACGCATCACGTCGGCGAGATATTCGTCCCGCGGCACGTCGCGCATCTCGCGGAGCTCGTCTGTGTACTGGTCGACGAGACGCAGCTTCTCCGCAGCGACGGTCCTGTCGGTCATCTACGCGTCGCCGTCCGCCAAACGGCGGATGAGTTCGTCCTGTCCCCGCTCGGCTGTCGTCGACTCGTACTCGCGGTCGACCCGCTCATGGTACGCCGCCACCTCCGTCTCGTCGCCGACGAGGCGAACCCCATCGTGGAGTGCCGCGCGCGCAACTGGCGTCGGTAGCGTCACGATATCGCTCACGTCAACGAAGCCGTCAGCGTACGTCTGTAGCTCGGCGTCGATTCGGTTGCGGCGGCGGAACCGCTCGTGCGCGTCCAGACGGCCGGGGAACCGAAGCGCGATGTCGACGTCCGAGGCGTCGGTGGCGTCTCCGGTGGCACGAGACCCGAACAGCACGGCGAAGACCACCTCCGTCCCTGAGAGGTACGCCTGCATCCCGTCGGTATCCACACCGTCGATTTCCGGGTCGCGCGCCCTCATGTCGTAACGTCCGGTTCGAGTCTACAATACGTTTGTGCCACCCCCGCCGGACGAAGTCGAGGTGTAGTGGTGGAGAGCGGGAAACCGCGCCTCGCCCGAGCGTGCGAGCGCGTCCCACGTCCGCTCGCGGAGCGTCTCCTTGTGCATGTCTCCCGTGGGGCCGAGCGTCCCAAGAGCGTTATCCGTCCCGACGGGCAACGCTCGATATGTTCGACACCCGCCCGGACCGAGACAGCGAGGTGGTGCTGCTCGGGCGCTCTAACGTCGGGAAGTCGACGCTCATGCGAGAGGTGACGGGCCACGACTTCGACACCGGGAGCAAGCCGGGCGTCACGCGTGCACCCAACCACTACGACTGGGCCAGCGAGGACTTCGTCATCACCGACCTCCCGGGCTTCGGCTTCATGTCCGGCGTCCCCGACGACGTGCGCGAGCGCATCAAGACCGACATCGTCCGGTATCTCGAAGAGTACGCCGATAGGGTTCTCTGTGGCGTCGTCGTCCTCGACGGGAAGGCCGCCGTCGACATCATCGACCGCCACTCCGGCCCCGAGGAGATACCTCACACCGTCGAGATGTTCGGCTTCCTCCGCGAACTCGGGGTATCGGCCGTCCTCGCGGTCAACAAGATGGACAAGGTAGACGACCGCGACCATCGGCTAAATGCCATCTGTGACCGGTTCGGGCTCCTGCCGCCGTGGCAACAGTGGGACGGCGAAAGCGTCGCCCCCATCGTCGGCAAGAAGGGCAACATCGAGGCGTTCAACGAGGCCGTTCGCCATCACCTCCACGAGGCGAAGCGTGACGACCTGTTCAAATTCTTCTGACGCACCTTTTTGCCGCTCGGGTTTCCTCGGCGCGGCGAAGCCGCGCCTGTGGGAACCTCTCGCGGCAAAAATCTGCATCAAAAACAGCAGCCGTGCCTCCGCTTCGCTCCGGCACGGTGAACCGCTCCCTGCGGTCGCGGATGCTCAGTCTCCTACCGCTTCCTCCGCTACTGTTATCTTGCATCTTTTGATCGTCGGTTTCGCTCGTTCGCTATGGAACCTCTCACGGCAGAAATCTGTCTAAAATCGCAACCAAGCGCTCTCTGGTCGCGCTCGGTAGATATCTGCTTGTTCCGCTACCGTACAGTTTCCGCCGTTCTCGCAGTGACACCTTTACCGACGGTAGTCGACCATGCGCGATAGCGTATCTCCATACCTCACGCCGAATATTTATATACCGAGCCGCGGCCAGCGCCCCCGTGACGTAACCGTCGCGACGACAGGCCCGAGCGGGAGCGCGGCCCACCTGTCGTCGTCTGGCCACGGGCCGCCTGTTTGCTCTTCAACAGCGTACCGCCCGCCGCTCTCGCAGGTCGTTCCGGTGGACAATAGCGCTACTCGACGCCAAGGTCACGCTTCGCCAGTCGCACGTTCCTGTCGTTGGCGCGCCACAGGACGTCGAACGCGTCGCCCAGCAGCGGTACCGTGCCGACGGCGGCGTCGAGTGCGACGTTCAGAAGCATCCGGACGAGCGTCCGCGTCGAGACGCCCGCGCGAGCCGCCTCGACCACGACGCACAGCGAGACGAACGTCGCGAGCAAGTCGCCCGCTACCGGGACGAGCCCGAGGATAGGGTCAAGCCCCACCCGTACGCCCACTACGGGGAGTTCAATACCGCTGTCGAGTAGCGTCGCAACCGTCTCCATGCGCGCGACCGCCGTTTCGGCGTCGGACACGGTCGATCCTTGGGGAGTAGGTACAAAACGTCCACGCCCAGCACGATCCGGACAACGGGGCAATCGCGCTCGTTACACGTCGCCGGCGGGCGCGTAGTAGTACTCGCCGGCCTGCTTCTGCTCGCGGTCCTTCTGCGAGCCGGGCTTGTTGATCCGCGGTCTGCCCGTCCGCTCGTCGCGCCGGAAGGTGACGCCGAGATTCGCGAGGAACTCGTTCATCCCCTCGCGCATGCCGACCGGCTGGCCGGCGTGGCCGTGTTCGGCGGGCGTGCCAGCGAACACCTGCAGGCGGTCGGCCAGCAGGTCGTGTTCCACGTCGAGGTGTGCTGACGGCTCGTCGAGCAGGTAGAGGTCGGCCTCTTCCGAGAGGCAGGCCGCAATGGCGACGCGCTGGCGCTCGCCGCCCGACAGGTCAGTGATGTCCTGCTCCATCACGCGTTCCAACTGGAGCGGCTGTGCTATCTCCGTGTTCCAGTACGACGAGCCGAAGTCGTCGGTGACCGAGGAGAGGAACGCATCGACGCGCATCGGCTGGTCGATGTCGATGTACTGCGGTTTGTAAGAGATATTGAGGGCGACATCGAGCTCCCCTGAATCCGGCTCCAGCCGTCCTGCGAGCATCTTCGCGAAGGTGGACTTCCCGATGCCGTTGGGTCCGACGACGCCGAGCACCTCGTTGCGACGTATCTCGCCGCCCGCCACGTCGAGCGAGAACTCACCCTCGCCGTAGGATTTCGACATATCGGGGTACTCGACCAGCGTGTCGCCGGCCGAGCCAGTTCGGGGCGCGTGTTCCTCGAACTGGATGGCCTCCTGCCGGATGCGCATGTTCTCGTTGTCGAGATAACCGGTGAGATACTCGTTGATGCCGCTCTTCGTGCTCTTGGGGTCGGTGACGACGCCGAAGGCGGACGGCCGGCCGTACGCGACGTGGATGGAGTCGGCGAGGAGATCGAGCACCGCGAGGTCGTGTTCGACGACGAGCATCGAGCGGTCGCCGTCGGCCGCGAGTTCGCGGATCAGCCGCGCCGCGGTGACGCGCTGACCGATGTCGAGATACGGCGTCACCTCGTCGAGGAAGTAGAAGTCGGCGTCGCGGACGAGCGTCGCCGCGAGCGCGACACGCTGGAGTTCACCGCCAGACAGCGTGTCGATGTCCTGATCGATGACCGGCGCGATGCCGAGTCGTTCTACGACCTCCTCCGCGACCCCGCGCTCGTCGACGCCCTCGACGAGGCCGCGCGTGTTGCCCGAGAACGTCTCGGGTATCTTGTCGACGTACTGCGGCTTGCGGGCGACCGTCACGTCGCCGTCGCGCAGCGCCGCGAGATACTCCTGTAGCTCCGTGCCGCGGTACGCGTCCATCACGTCGTCCCACGACGGGGGATCGGCGTGGCGGCCGAGATTCGGGTCGATCTCGCCGGCGAGGATGCGAACCGCGGTCGTCTTCCCGATTCCGTTCGGCCCGAGGATGCCGGTGACGCGCCCCTCTTCGGGGGCGGGCAGCCCGTACAGTCCGAACGCGTTGTCGCCGTAGCGGTGGGCGGGCGTCTCGTCGAGTTCCTGCGGGAGATTGATGATCTCGAGGGCGTCGAAGGGGCACTTCTCGACGCAGATGCCACACGACTCGCCGAGACAGATCTCCTCGGAGATGAACACCTGATCTGGGCCGCCCTCGTACGGTTCCTCCTCGTCGTAGTGGTCGCCACGCTCGACGATGCACTCCTTGCCCGTCCGGTTGGGCGGGCAGAAGTTCACGCACTCGTAGTTACAGCGGTCGGGTTGACACCGGTCTAAGTCGACGACTGCGATGGAATCGTCGGCCATGTCAGAAGGTCGTGTTCGTCGACAGGAGGATTCCCCAGCAGACGAACCAGAGAGAGAAGGTCATGAACGCGACGTAGAGGTAATCCTTCGTAGAGAAGTCCTCCATGTCGATTCCCACCGCCTGCAGAACGGGAAACTGGACGAGGATCGCCCCCCCGAGCACGAACACGCCCTTGGGGTCCGTCGCTGCTGTCGCGGCCCCGGCCGTCACGACCGATGACGCGACCGCGGCGACGATCCCCATAATGGACGCGAGTGCCGTGACCGTCACGCCCCGCATGTGCGGTGAGAACCGGCCGGCAGTGTCTGTCGCCATGTCCTCGCGTCGTCCCCGTGAGGGGAAAAGCGATTCGCTACGCACCGGCGACCGGCCCCACGAGCCGAGAGGGCCACGCTACGCGGGTAATTTCTCGGCGTCACCTCCATGTTTATATCTCCCCGGCCCCTGCAACCGAGTGAGATGAGTGATTCTGACGGGGAGACCATCGACGACCTGCCGCCGAGCGCGAAGCTCGTGTTCAAGGTCCTCGAATACAAGGGCCCGATGACACAGAAAGGGATCGTGGAGGAGTCCATGCTCTCGGCACGCACGGTTCGGTACGCGCTGGAACGGCTCGAAGAGATCGACATCGTGAAGGAAGACGTCTACTTCGCCGACGCGCGACAGAACCTCTACGAGATCGTCTCGACCGAATCGGAGCCTGCCGACGCCACCACCGAGGAGACCGCGGCCGCATCCGACGACTGACCTCGCCGAAGCTGTTCAATCGCGGATAGTAAATCACGCCGGCGGGCGCGACCGGCGGGAACTTTTGACCGTGGGACGCGTTAGCCACAGGCATGAGGGGGACACTTCGCGTCGGTGTCGTGCTGGTGACTGCCGTCGGCTTCGTGCTCGCCGGGGTCGCGCCGGCGGTCGGTGGGGGGAACAGCACAGCGGTCATGTCGTCGGGGGACGAGCACGCGCCGCCCGACCCGTCGAGTGACCGTCTCGGCTGGGAGGACGGCTACTGGTACAACGAGTCGGTCGACGTCAACCAGTCGGACGGCGTCAGCCGCGCCGAGTTCAACGCCACCGTGAGCCGCGCGATGGCCCGCGTCGAACGGATTCGTCGACTGGAGTTCAAACAGCGACCCGACGTGCGATTCCTCACGGAGGCAGAGTACCAAGAGATACGCGAGGAGAGCCGCGCGCGACGGGTGAACGTGACGAGCGCCGACCGGACCCACCAGAACGTGAAGTTCGAGGCGCTGTTCCTCGTCGGTGAGAACAGGGACTACTTCGCGGAGCAGGCGGCCAACGCGCAGACGAACGTCCCGCTGGCGTTCACGGTCACGGGCGAGAGCCCGGTGCTCGAAGAGCGCGGCCTGTCCGTCGGTGACGTCGCAATCATCCGCAGCGAGGGCGAGATTCCGCGAATCGAGGAGACGACGCTCGCACACGAACTCGTCCACGTGCTCCAGACGCAGTACTACAACGTGACGACGCCCGCGTCTCGGCGGACCGAAGACGCCGCGCTCGCCTTTGGCGGCGTGGTTGAGGGGGACGCCACGTATCTCGACGGGCGATACGGCAGTCGGTGTGAGGCGACGTGGGACTGTCTGTCCACGTCAGACGGCCCGCCGTCGAACGTCGCCAACCTCGGGCTGGTGATGTACGGACAGACCATCTACGCCGAGGGACCGGGACTGGTCGAGTCCGTCGAGTCACAGGACGGCTGGGTGGGCGTCGGTCAGTTGTACGAGACGCCACCGCAGACGACCGAGCAGCTGATCCACCCCGAGACGTATCCCGACGACGCCGGCCGCGACGTGCAGGTCGAAGACCGGAGCGGCGACGCGTGGCGCGTGCTCGACATCCAGAACGGGGTCGATTACGCGACGTTCGGCGAGGCGGGCATCTTCATCATGCTCTACTACCCCAGCTATCAGAGCCGAAGCGAGGTCGTGATGCGGCCGGGCTACCCGTTCGAGAACACCGGTCCCGGCTTCTACAACCTCGACCATCCGGCCTCGGCCGGGTGGGACGGTGACAAGCTCTACCCGTACGTGAGCGACGCGGCCGGCGAGAACGAAACCGGCTACGTGTGGAAGACGACATGGGACTCGGAGACCGATGCCCGCGAGTTCGCCGTGGCGTACCGACAGGTGCTGGAGCACCGCGGCGCGCGACAGGCGCAGGGCGCGGACAACGCCTACGTGATCCGTGACAGCCCCGGCAGCGCCGAGTTCGAAGACGCGTTCGCGGTCACGGTCGAGGGCGACACGGTGACGATAGTGAACGCGCCGACGCTGGACGACCTGAACGGCGTCCGGAGCGGCGTCGTCCCCGCAGACGTGCGCACGCCGTCACCGACGCCGACGAGCACGCCGTTCGGGGGCTCGTCACCATCGGCGACTGAGACCGAGACGACGACGCCAGCAGGCACGCCCGCCTCACCGACGGCGTCCTCGGGGCAACCGGGCTTCGGTGCGCTGACGGCGCTGCTGGCGCTAATAGCGATGGCGGTCGCCGTCCGCCGGTTGAGGTAGCGCCCCGGCTTACTGCGGCGCGACCGTAATCGTCCGGCCACGGTCGACGGCCGCCTCCAGTTCGTCGGCGATGGCGCTTCCGCGAGACACCTGTATCTCGCCGCCTCGCGAGACGGTCGCGGTGAACAGATACTCGTCGCCGGCACGCACCTCGACCGTCTCGCCGGCGTGGCCGTCCAGCGGAACGATGACGTGTCGGGAGGTAATCTCCGGGGTCACTATCTCGCCCTGCTGGCTACCGGGGTTGCCCGACCCGCTCGCACTGCCCGACGCATCGCCACCGGAGCCACCGGCGAGCCTACCGGGATGTTCATTGAGCGTCCGCACGTCGATGTCGAGGCCAAGTCGGTTCTCGATGTCCGAGATACGACCGCCGCCCTTGCCGATGACCGTCGAGATGTCGTCCTCGGAGACGTAGACAATCGCCGAGTTCTCACCCTTCAGTTCGACCTCGACGGGGCCGCGAGCAACGGATTTGATTTCGCGCTCGATTTCGTTGCGTGCGATGCGGTCGACGCCGGACTCCTCGCCGTCACCCTGTGCGCCGTCCAGCGGAACGGTGACGACCTGTTGGTTGAAGGTGTAGATCTCGTAGGCCGGTTCGCCGGTCTCGTAGTCGGAGACGACGATGACGGGACGGGTGAGGTCCTCCTCCATCAGGCCGTGGGGAACCTTCACCTCAGTCGTGACCTCGTAGACGGTGTCTACGCCGCCGTCCTCGATATAGACGATGGTGTCGACGACCTGCGGGATCATCCCAAGTTCGACGCGACCGACGAGCCGCTGGAGGGCGTCGATAGCGCGGGTCGCGTGGACGACGCCGATCATCCCAACGCCTGCGAGCCGCATGTCCGCGAACGTCCGGAAGTCGGCGGTCTTGCGCACCTCGTCGTAGACGGTGTAGTCGGGCCGCACCATCAGCAGGGAGTCGGCCGTCCGCTCCATCGACCCTCGGAGTTCGGTGTACTGGGTGATCTCCGGGCCGACCTGCAGGTCGCGCGGCTTCTCCATCGTCTTGACCGCGAAGCCGGCGTCGTTCAGGAACTCCGCGACCGCCTGCCCGAACGTGGACTTGCCGGCCCCGGGCGACCCCGAGAGCATCACGCCGCGCTGTCGCTCGGTGAACCGGTCGCGCATCCCCGCCGGGAGGTCGTAGTCGCCGAGATCCGTCTTGACGATTGGCCGGACGGCCGTCACCTCGATGCCGTCGGCGAAGGGCGGCCGCGCCACCGCGATCCGGTAGTCCTCGTACTGGGCCGTCGATTCGATCTCGTTGGCGACGGTCAGCATCTCGTCCTCGTCGAGCGGGTCATCGGCGATTGCCCCGTAGGTGATGTCGCCAATTTCGCCGCGTTTCGCCATCGGCACCACGTCCGTCTTCAGGTGGACGGACATCGTCTGCTCGTCGAAGTAGCGCTCGATATCCAGCCCCTCGGTCGTCTCGTCGACCTTCGGCTCGACGTACTCGACGGTCACGTCGGTCGCGCGGGCGACCTCCGCCTGCACGCGGTCGCTCGTCAGCAGCGTCGCGTCGTGTTCGGCCGCCAGCCCGCGGATGAGCGCGTCGATGTCACCCGCGCCCGCGCCCGACGACTCCTCGTCCGTCGGGCGACGCCCCACGTACTGCAGGTCGAACCCGCCGGTCTCCGCCCGGTCGACGAGCCGCTGGAGTTCCTCCAGTCCCGACCATCCGGAGTCGCGCCCCTGATTGGCCTGCGACTCCAGCTCCGCGACGACTGCGTTGGGGACGTAGACGACATCTAGGTCGTCCCGCTCGGACACGCGGCCGTCGACGACCGCGCTCGTGTCCGGTAGAATGTTCATACCTCTAATTCGGTCGGCGCATTCATAAGCCTTCCAACACCCCACGGATTGTTCGTGGTGGTGCAGCCGGGAGAAACGAGGGCAGGCCAAGCGATATTGATATTCCAACAGGGCGCGCGCTGGCTCGCGGTCTCGTCCGCGAGCCAGCAGCGTGCGAGGGATGAGCGACGAACGTAGTGAGGAGCGAATCGGCTGGGGAGGCGTGTGGACTGCGGTCGGCGGTGCGGTTCCCTAGAATCGCGTTAGCAGGATGTTTTAGCTGACGTTTCAATCGACGATAGCGGGCACATTTCAGGAGAAGCCCATACCATCAGACGAAACCGGCACCCACAATCCACGTCATTCCCGATACCCCTCGGTAAGCGACTCCACGTACTTCGCGATCACGTCCACCTCCAGATGAACGGGGTCGCCGACCGACTTCGCCGAGAGACTAGTAATGTCGTACGTCGCAGGAATGATCGCGGTCGTGAACCCACCGTCCTCGAACTCGGCCACGGTGAGCGAGATGCCGTCGACGGTGATCGACCCCTTCTCGACGACGTATCGATCCATCGAGTCGGGCAGCGAAAAGCCGAACACCCAGTCGTCGTCCACCTGCTCGATGCCGGTAACCTCGGCGACGCCGTCGACGTGCCCCTGCACGAAGTGGCCGTCGAAGCGGCCGTCCGCGGGAAGGGCCCGCTCCAGATTGACGGCGGCACCCGTATCCAGATCGCCGAGATCCGTCTTGACGATTGGCCGGACGGCCGTCACCTCGATGCCGTCGGCGAAGGGCGGCCGCGCCACCGCGATCCGGTAGTCCTCGTACTGGTGCCTGTGAACATGGCTGAACTGGGTGTCTGGCCCACAAATCCCTTACCGTTCTCGGATTCGTGACGCGGTAGTGTTCGGACGATAGTGGCTCCGGCAAGTAGGATGGCAATACAGTGTAGAAAGCCCCCGGTCGCTGCGGTCGCGCGCCTCGCTGCGCTCCGCAGCCTCCCTTCGGTCGGCTTGCGGTGCTTGCGTCGTCGGGCTTCCCGCAGCGCCCGGCCCCTTTCAGTCCCGCCCACCGCAGTTACACAGTCGAGCGACGACTCACGTAGCTGAACACCACCCGTGACGCCACCCGCAGGGCTTTCCCGCGAGCCGACCCAGCGACGGATATGGCGCGGTCTATTATGGAGATGGTCGGGTTCGCGGCGACGCTGGCGCTGGCGGCACCCATCGCGCTGTTCGGGGTCGAACAGCTCGTCGCCGGCGACCGACTCGTCGGCGGCGCGGCGCTCGGTATCGCCGCGCTCATGCTGGCCGTCGAGCAGTATCTCACGACGCCGACCGACCTGCCCGGAAAGGTGGTCGACGGAACTGTCGGTCGGGTTGCGAAGGAGCCAGACGAAGAGGAGTAGCGGCGACGCGTCGGATCTCAGTCCGCCGCGCCCTCGACGGGTTCGAGCGGTTGCTGGGCGCGTTCCATCAACTCGGCCAGCGACAGATCCGTCGGCTCGTTGTCGATGAGCACGTCGATAGGGAGCGTCGGCGCGCCGTCGATGAGATCC
>PXSB01000023.1 GCA_003023185.1 Halobacteriales archaeon QS_9_67_17
GTGAACCACTCGTACACCATCGGGACGGGCGGGTCGTCGCCGAGCAGGTCGCGGGCGATGTGCTCGCCGGAGGGCCACGACCCCTCGGCGTGGTCCTTGCCGAACGGCTCGAAGTCGACGCCGAGCGTCCGCCACTGCGCCGGCCACTCGAAGCGCCACGGGAGCTTCCCCTCGCGGAGCGTCGCCGTTCCCTCGTGGCCACACCCCTCGATGGTCTGGCCGCCCGCCTCGATGTCCGTGCAGCGGTAGTCGACGGCGCCGTCGGCCACGTCGATGACCGTCTCTGTTATCTTGCCGCAGTTGGCACAGATGGGGTTGAACGGCACGTACGACTCGTCGACCTTGTCCTGATACTCGGCGAGGAGGTCGCGGGCGGCCGCTCGGTCGTCGAGAGCGTGCCGGACGACCGGTTCGAAGGTGCCGTCCTCGTACAGGTCGGTGTTCGACACAATCTCGATATCGACGCCGAGCAGGTCGGCCGACTGCCGGATGATCTGCGAGAAGTGGTCGCCGTAGGAGTCACAGCAGCCGAACGGGTCCGGCACGTCGGTGTACGGCTTGCCGAGGTTGGTGCCGAGCGCCGACGCGTCCACCGCGCCGAGTCCGACGACGTTGCCGTCGAGGTCCGCGAGCTTTCGGGGGAGCTTCCGGAGCGGGTCGCGGTCGTCGGTGGTGAAGACGTGTCTGACCTCGTGACCGCGCTCGCGGAGCACCTCGGCGACGAAGTGGCCCCGCATCACCTCGTTCATGTTGCCGAAGTGAGGGACACCGGACGGCGAGATACCGCCCTTGATGACGATAGGAGCGTCCGGGTCGCGCTCCTCGCTGTCGATGCGCTCCTCCACCGCGTCCGCGGCGGCGTCTGCCCAAAAATCGTAGCGGCGGTCGGCGAGCGTGTGGGGCGATGTCATCCGTCGTACTCCACGCTCCCTTCGAGCTCCGCGTAGTAGTCGGCGTCGTCTGGGTAGACGTGCGTTCCCTCGATGCCGGCCTCGTCAAGCACGCGTCGCACCTCGCTCGTGTCGCCGTCGCGGTCGGCGAGGCCGGTGACCAGTTCGGTGAGTCGCTCCGGCTCGGAGCCGTCGAGGATCACCGTGTCCATGGCGGCACGCTGGATGACCTTCGTCGCGAGGAGGTCGACGGGCGCAGACGCACCGGCTGCCATCTCCATCTGCGAGATGATGTCGACGAGCCCGCTCGCGGACAGCTCGTCCTGCCGCTCGGCGTCGGGGTCCTCGTTCGGGTCGGCGGTGAAGACGCCCGGCACCGAGGTAGCGTACACGAGCAGGTCCGCGTCGACGTACTCCGCGAGCGCGGCGGCGACGGCGTCGGTCGTCTGTGCGGGGACGACCCCGCCCATGACGGCCACGTCACCCCGGTGGAGCGCCTCGTCGGCCCCTTCGTAGTCTTCGGAGACGGTCGAGGCCGCAATCGTCTCGTCCAGCGCGGCGAGCAGGAGGCGGGCGTTCAGCCGCGTGACAGAGATACCCAGCTGGTCGAGTTCGATCTCGTTGGCTCCGATGGTTCGGGCAGCGCCGATGTAGTCGCGGGCGACGCCGCCGCCACCGACGACGGCGGCGGTTTCGTGTCCCGCTCCGACTAGCGTCTCGATGACGGCCGCGTACGGCTCGACCCGGTTGTCGTCGAGGGACGGGACCAGCACGCTGCCGCCGACGGATACGACGACTCTCATTGGTAGTGACCACCCGCGTTCGCCGCTTAAGACTTGTCAACCCCCGAGCGGTCGTGTTCTGGTACGGGGATGCAGTTGGAAGGGCCAGCAACAAAGTGTAGAAAGCCCCCGGGCGCTGCGGTCGCGCGGCTCGCTGCGGTGCTTTCATCGCCAGGCTTCCCGCAGCGCCCGGCCCCTTTCAGTCCCACCCGACCGCACTCGCTCGGGTATCCGTCGCCAATCTGAACACTACCTCGACGGTGGCGACACCTACAAGCGGCCAGCGGCGAATAATCTCGTATGCACACGCTCGGCATCGTCGGCCCGGACGCCTCGGCGGCGGCCGACCGGTTCGTAGCCGCGCTCGATGGCCGAATCGCCGTGATTCGGCATCTGGTGGAGGATGGCGACGGCTCCCGGATCGGGCAGACGGGAGCGGACGGTGATGGCTCCCGACTCGAACAGACGGGAGCGAACGGCGACAGCTCCCGGATCGAAGGGGCAGGCGCAGTCGAGATGGATGCGCGACCGGACGGGAGCAGCCGAGCGCGGGCCACGACGACGTACGACATCGGCGACGGCTGGGACGCGGCCGGCGAGGCGGACCTGACGCTCGACGACCCCCTCGACCGGCTCGCGCCCGACCACGATTACGCGGTCGCAATCGGCTTCCCAGACGCGCGGGTGCCGCAGGTCGCGCTCGGCGGCGTCGAGGTGCCCGATCCACTCATGACGGCCACCGACGCGGCCGAACTCGATGTTGAGGCGGCCGTCGACGCGCTACACGACCGGCCGGAGCGGAAGACGCTGGAGTCGCTCGTCGCGAGCGTGAAGGCGTCACCGCGCGCCGACCGCTCCGGTGCCATCGCGACGTTCACCGGCCGCGTCCGGGCGCGTGACGCCGAAGACGACGCCCCGACCGAGTATCTGGAGTTCGAGATGTACAACGGCGTCGCCCAGCGGACGATGCGAACGATAGAGTCCGAACTCGAAGAGCGAGAGGGCGTCCTCGAAGTCGCGATGCACCACCGACAGGGCGTCATCCCTGACGGGGAAGACATCGTCTTCGTCGTCGTGCTCGCAGGCCACCGCGAGGAGGCGTTCGAAACCGTCAGAGACGGCATTAACCGTCTGAAGGACGAGGTACCAATCTTCAAGAAGGAGGTCACCGCCGAGGAGACGTTCTGGGTGCACGAGGCGGAGCGGGACGACAGCTGATAGCGCTCGCTCGCGGGGCGCGACGCGGCGTCCGACGCTCGCATGACGACAGGAGGGGATGCTCGGCGCGAAAACGGGAGCGGAATTGGCATCTACGCGAACGGGATCGGTTTGCTTGCTACGCTATTAGATCAGGTCATAAAACGTTTAAGCCACTCTCAATCTGTCGTGAAAGGTTCTATTTTTATCAATTCACGCCGAAAACGGCCGAAGCGACCCGAAGCTTCCTTCCTTTATATGTCCCCATAGGGCTATGGGGTGAACGAGGCGAAGTATGAGCGCCACAACCCCCGCAAACGAGACCGACACGAAGGAGAGCCGCCTGAAGACCTATCTCGCGCAGAAGGCGTCCGACGGCGAGATGTACTTCAAATCGAAGTTCATCGCCGACGAGGTCGGACTCTCGCCGAAGGAGATCGGCGCGCTGATGGTGAAACTGCGCGAGTCCGCGACCGACCTCGAGATCGAGAAGTGGTCGTACACGAGCGCGACGACGTGGCGAGTCGCGCCGGCGTAACTGCCGACTCGTTTCCGCCCTCCATTCGCCGCACTCCGGGGATTTAATCCCGGGGAACCCATTCTGCCGAGCAATGGATGACAGCGACACCGCGGGTGGCGCTGTTGCCGACCTGCCGCCCGCGTCGGCGCTCGGCGACGCGTTTCGCGTTGAGGAGCGTCGCCGCGACGGCGACCGCATCTTGTACGTCGGCGAGCCGCTGCTCCCGGCCGGCGAGATCGAGCGGCGCGTCTGGCCGGCCTTCCGGGACGCCGGCTACGACGTGCGGCTCACGCGCGTGACCGACAGCGAACCGGACCCCGTCTCCGGCGTCCAGATCCGAAACCGCCGATACGCGCTGGTGGCACAACCGGCTGGCGGCGGCGTCGACGGCGTCCCGTGGACGAACGTGCTCATGTTCCTGTTGACCGTCGTGACGACGCTGTTCGTCGGCTCGTCGTGGTACTACGAGCCGGTGAACGGCCCGCTGGATCTGGTGACCGGGCAGAGCTGGCAGTTCAGCGCCGCCGTCCTGTCGGTGCTCGCCGTCCACGAGTTCGGCCACTACGCCCTCTCGCGGTATCACGGCGTGAACGCCTCGCTTCCGTACTTCATCCCGTTTCCGAGCATCATCGGGACGCTCGGGGCCGTCATCCGCATGGACGGCCGCATCCCCGACCGCCGGGCGCTGTTCGACATCGGCGTCGCCGGGCCGCTCGCTGGCCTCATCGCCGCAGTCGTCGTGAGCGTCGTCGGCCTGACGCTCGACCCGATACAGGTGCCACAGCGAGTGCTCCAGAGTTCGAACGCGTTAGAGATCGACTTCGGCTATCCACTGTTGCTGCAGTTTCTCGCCGATGTCACCGGCGGGCAACTGGAGTACGCCAACCCACAGCGGGCGGTGAATCCGGTCGTGTTCGGCGGCTGGGTCGGGATGTTCGTGACGTTCCTCAACCTCATCCCGGTCGGCCAGTTCGACGGCGGCCACCTCGTCCGTGCGATGCTCGGAAAGCGAGCGGAGTCGGTCGCCGCGGTCGTCCCGGTGGGGCTGCTGGGACTCGCTGGCTATCTGTACACCTTCGCCGACGTTGGGATCAACGCCCCCGTACTCTGGGGATTCTGGGGCCTATTCACCCTCGGTGTCGCCTACGTCGGGAGCGCGAAGCCGATATACGAGCAGCCGCTCGGAACCGGTCGAATCGCTATCGGAATCCTCACCTTCGTCCTCGGCGCGCTGTGTTTTGTCCCCGTCCCGTTTCAGATCATCAGTTAGTGCGTGTAGCCCCGGTCCGGAAACGGGTCGCCGTCGAGCCGAACGCCGGCATCCGCGTCGGTCACCTCGCCGACGACCGACACCGGCGCAGGCCCGGCCGCCTGTGCCCGTTCCGGCTCCGGCGTCGTGAACACCAACTCGAAGTCCTCGCCGAAGTGGACCGCGAGCGACCGCTCGTCGGCCGGGTCGTCGGCCACCTCTCTGACGGCCTCGTGGATCGGGAGCCAGTCGGACTCGACTGTGAAGCCGCAGTCCGAGGCCTCGCCGAGCTGGTGGAGCGAGCGAGCGAGCCCGTCGCTGGAGTCGATCATCGACGTCGCGTGGGGGGCGACGGCCTGTCCCGTCGCGACGCGTGGCTCGAAGCGAAACAGGTCGTTGGCGCGCTCCGGGGCGTCGGGGAACAGCCGGAGCGCGGCCGCCGACCGCCCGAGCGTCCCGGTCACGCAGACGGCATCGCCGGGGGTCGCCCCGGACCGGCGCACCGGCGCGTCCGTCTCACCGAGCGCCGTCGTCGCGACGGTGAACTCTTCGTGGCCGTCGAGGTCACCGCCCACATAGTCGGCGCCGACGGCCTCACACACCTCGTCAGCACCGCGGAGAAATGCGCGGAGTTCCTCGGGGGCGAACTCGGGCGCGCCGTACACCGCGACTGCGGCGGTCGCCTCGGCACCCATCGCGGCCACGTCCGAGAGCGACGCACCGACCGCGCGCCAGCCGGCCGTGTACCGGGTCGTCCCGTCGGGGAAGTCGGTCCGGTCGTGGAGCATGTCCGTCGTCACGACGGTCGATCCGACGACAGCACAGTCGTCGCCTGCGGCCGGAAGGTTCTCGCCGACGAGCGCGAGCGCGGCCCGTTCGTCCATAGAAATACGGCGAGGGCCGGAATAAAGGCGGTGTCGGTCAGCAGGTGCTGTTTAGTTACGCGATGGCTGGCAAGGGAACTGCTCGGGGTAGGACTGGAAGGGGCTGCGCGCTCGACGAAGACGGACGACGCAAGGACCACAGGAGGGAGCGGTGCGACCGACGAGGACCGCAGCGAGTCCATCGAGTCGAGCGTGCAGGGGCTTCCAAAACCGTCGCGCTCCTATCACCGCAACTCCACGACTCAACGAAACAGTACCGTCGGCGGGCACGGAATTTTTGTTCGCGCCGGCAAAGTTGAGGGCGTGCGCGAGTTCGACTTCGAGATGGCCGTCTGCGCGGGGTTAGAGAGCGACGAGCGTCTCGTCGCGCGGCAGCTCGCGGGCGGCGTCCACGGCTCGCGCGTGATGGACTGCGTCGTCGTCGAACTCGGTCCCGCGTTCGACGAGCGGACGCAGATCACCGACGCGACGATTCCACCGCGGCTCGTCGAGGCCAATATCGGACCCGGTACGGCACGGCGGCCGCGAGCGGTCGTCGGCGACTCCGAGTTCGCGCGAGAGGCCGTCGAGGCGGGCGTCGAGTGCGGCTATCTGACTAGCGAGCGACACGGCGGCCAGCGGTACGTGCGTGCGACGACGCGGTATCCGGACGGGTGGTTCGACGGGCTGGTCGGCATCGAGAACAAGCCAGACCTCGGGCGGCCGGGCGAGTTGGAACTCCAGTTGCGCAAGGACGTTTCGCTCGCGCTGTTCGACCGCGTCTGGCTCGCGACGGCGAGTCACGTGACGGGAGCCCACCTGAACCGACTTCCGGACGAGGTCGGGGTGTGGCGCGTCGATCCCGAGACCGGCGAGCGGACGGTCGTGCGGGAACCGACACCGCTCGCGATCGACGAGCCGGG
>PXSB01000030.1 GCA_003023185.1 Halobacteriales archaeon QS_9_67_17
GGCGGTCACCCTTCGGTTCGTCGAGCGCGGTTCGGCGGTCACCGACGCTGGCGACGGCGGTACGGGGACAGACGGCGACGGAAACAACGGTGGAGGCGGCGACGGTAGCACAGCGACACCGACCGAAACGCCGACCCGAGACGAGAGCGACGGTCGCGGAAGTCTCAGTGGCGGCGGCGGGGGGCTCCCCGGCGTCGACCTGTTCGGCGGCGCGACGACCACCGGGTCCCCGTCGGACATCACGCCGCCGTTCCCCTTCGAGTCGCTCGTGTTGGCGTTTCTGTTCGTCCTGCCGCTGAACTTCGTCGTACAGGCGTACGGCTCGACGATGCTGAAAGAGCGACTCAACCGCCGGGGAGAGTTGCTACTCGTCGCGCCGCTCTCGCGGGGTGACATCGTGGCCGGCAAGACGCTCCCGTATCTGGCCGTCGCGCTCGGCACGACGACGCTCATCGCCGTCGGGGTCGGCGGCGGCCCGCTGTCGCTGCTCGGGGTCGTCCCGCTCGTCCTGCTGTTCCTCGCCGCGACGTTCCTCGCGGCGATGTTCGCCCGCTCGTTCCGCGAGTTGACCTTCCTCACCGTCGCCGTCTCGGTCGGCCTGACGACGTACGCGTTCGTTCCGGCGGTGTTCACGGAGGTGCAGGGCGTCGCGCTCGTCTCGCCGCTCACGCTCGTCGTCCGCGACCTGACCGCAGAGCCGATATCAGCGAGTCAGGCTGCCTTCGCCGTCGTCCCGCCGACGCTGACCGCGGCCGTCTGTTACGGGTTCGGACTCGGACTCTACCGCGAGGAGGACCTGTTCACCCAGCGGCCAGTGCCGCTGAAACTGCTGGACGCGCTGGCGAGTCGGATTCGCCGCGCCCGCTCGCTCGTCGCCGTGACGGCCCTCGTCGTCCCGTTCGTCTTCGTGATTGAACTGCTCGCCGTCGCGACGCTGTTCGCCCTCCCGGTCGCGGTGTCCGTCCCGCTCGTGCTCGCAGTCGTCGCGGTGGTCGAGGAACTGGCCAAATCCGCGCCGGTGCTGGCGGGCTTCGAGCACGCCCGCTACCCGACGACGCCGAAGTGGGGTATCGTCGCCGGCGCGGCCTCGGGTGTCGGCTTCTTCCTCGGCGAGAAGCTGACGCTGCTGGTCCAACTCGTCGGCCTCCCCTCGCTCCCGGAGCGAGTCGCGGCCTTTGGGCCGCCGACGACGACCCTGTCGCCGGTCGTCGCCGTCGGCCTGTTCGTCGCCCCGCTCGCGCTCCACGTCGTCACGACCGCGCTCTCGTCGCTGGGGGCGACCCGGGGGCGGAACGGCTGGTTCGCCGGTCTCGCGGCCGCCGTGACGGTCCATCTCGGGTACAACGCCGCGGTGCTCGTCGGGGTGGGCGCGCTGTGACCGGCCCGCTCCGGATCGCCCGCCGCGAACTGTCGTCGCTGACGGCCGAGAAGACCATCGTCCTCGCACTGCTCGTCCAGCTGTTCGTCGCCGCGTTCTCGTCGTTCCTCGTCGTCGGTCTCGCATCGCTGTACGACCCGTCGGCGACGCAGGGCGGTGGCGTCGAGGTCGCCGTGACGGGTGAGGCAAGCGACGCGCTCCTCGACGCCGGGCGGTCGAGCGACGGGATTCGCTTCCGCACGTACGACGACCGGTCGGCAGCGCTCGCGGACTTCGACGCCAGTCGCGTGGACGCCGTACTGATCGCGACGACCGACCGGTCCGGCGACGGTTCTCGCGTCGCGGTCGAGGCCGTGGTCCCCGAATCGAGTCTGCGGAAGACGCTCATCGTCGTCCAGATACGCGACCTGCTGGAGCGTATCGAGCGCGACGAGCGACTTCGCCGCGCCGACAATATCGAACGCACCATCGCGCCGTCGCCGCCCTCGGTCGGTGCCAGCCCGTACTTCAGCTTCTCGTACACCGTCCTCGTCCCGCTGCTCCTGCTCCTGCCGGCGTTCATCGCCGGGTCGACCGCCGTCGATAGCGTGACGGAGGAGATAGAGCGCGGTACCCTCGACCTGTTGCGCGTCGCCCCGGTTTCGCTCGGCGGTATCGTCGCCGGGAAGGGGGCCGCGATGGCGGTGCTCGCGCCGGCACAGGCCGCGTTATGGCTCGCGCTGCTCGCGCTCAACGGGATCGCCGTCTCGCACGTCGCGGTCCTGCTCGCGTACACGGCGGCAGTGTCGACCCTGCTCGTCGCCGCGGGAGTCGTACTGGGGCTTGCCGTGCCGAACCGAGAGCGCGCGCAGTTACTCTACTCGCTCGGTGCGCTGTCCGCCTTCACCCTCGCGGGCTTCCTCCCGGAGCATCCGGCGACGACCATCGCCCGACTTGCCATCGACAGCCCGACACCGACGACGTACGCGCTCGTCGCCGTCACCGACCCCGCGTCGGAGCCGGACTCACCACGAATCTCCCTCGTTGTCGGGTCGGCCAGTCGGTGACACTTTTGTCGCGCCCGAGCCACCATGGCGTGTATGGGGTACACCACCCTCGGTGACACGGGCATCGAAGTGTCACGTATCTGTCTCGGCTGCATGAGCTTCGGCGACCCCGACTGGCGCGAGTGGGTGCACGGCGAGGAGTTCGGCCACGAGCTCGTCGACCGCGCCATCGATCTGGGTATCAACTTCTTCGACAGCGCGAACATGTACTCGCGAGGGGAGAGCGAGCGCGTCCTTGGCGACGCGCTGGCGGAGTACGACCGCGACGAACAGGTAATCGCGACGAAGGTGTTCTTCCAGATGCGCGAGGACGACCCCAACTCCGGCGGCCTCTCGCGGAAGGCCATCGAGCAGGAACTCGACAGCTCGCTCGACCGGCTCGGCATGGAGACGGTCGACCTGTACCAGACCCATCGCTGGGACGACGACACGCCGATAGCGACGACGATGCGGGCGCTCGACGACGCGGTCCGTCGCGGGAAGGCCCGCCACGTCGGGGCCTCGTCGATGTGGGCCTACCAACTCGCGACGGCACAGCACACCGCTGCCGACCTCGGTCTGGAGCGGTTCGCGACGATGCAGAACCACTACAACCTCGCGTACCGCGAGGAGGAACGCGAGATGCTCCCGCTGTGCGATCAGGAGAACGTGGGCGTCATCCCGTGGTCGCCGCTCGCCCGCGGCTATCTCACCCGCCCCCACGACGAGTATATGTCGACGAAGCGGGCGGAGACGGACGACTACGCGCAGGAACATCCGTACGCGGACCGCGGCGGGAAGGAGATCAATCACCGCGTCGAGGAGTTGGCCGACGAGTACGACGCCGAGATGGCACAGATCGCCCTCGCGTGGGTACTCTCGAAGGATGTCGTCACCGCGCCAATCGTCGGTGCTTCTTCAATCGAACATCTTGAATCGGCCGTCGAGGCGCTGGAGATCGACCTGAGCGACTCGGACATCGAGTGGCTGGAGGAGCCGTACGAGCCGGTCGCGGTGTCGGGCCACGCCTGAAGCGTACAGACGCCGACTCAGCGCCGTCGGCGCACGACGACGACCCCCAGTCCACCCAACGGGACACCGAAGGCGAGCAGATACGGCAGCGCGTAGGCTATCGTCACCGCGAGCGCCTCGACGGCGGTGACGACGCCGTTCACCGACGCGAGGAACGCGGTGCCCAGCGACGTGTCGGTGTACCCCGGCTCCGGCGTCGGCGTCTCTCGCTCCGGCCGTTCCTCGCGGAGTTCGACGGTGATTGTCGAGTATGCGACGCGGTCTCGGAGGCTCTTCTTGCGGGCTTCGAGGCGCTCGATCTCCGTCTGCACCTCGCTCAGTTGCTCGGAGACGCGGAGCACGGCCTCCGTGTCGTTCGCCTCGTCGTACAGCTGTCGGAGCCGGTCGCGCTCGGCGCGCAGCGTCCGCAGTCGCGCCTCGATGTCGACGAGCTGGTCGGTCACGTCGTTCGTCTCCTGTGACGAGTCGCGAACCTCCCCGTAGGTCGTGATCTCGTCGTACGTCGTGGTGTACTCCTCGCTCGGGACGCGAATCCTGACGACACCGACCGTCCACGTCCGGTTCCTCTCGCCGCGCACCTCCCGGGAACTGGTCGCAACGTAGCCGCCTGTCCCGCGCGCGAGCGTCCCGACCTGCTCGCGAGCCGAGGCGAACGAATCAACCGTCAACGCGATCCGCCCGGTCTTGATGATGGCGCGGTCGCTCCGTGCCTCTGCCGATTGGGCGGAGCCGCCCGAACTGCCAGCGTCACCGCCACCACCGCCGCTGGCCGTCGATTCGGCTCTCGCGGTCGAAGCAGCGTCGTCGTTGCTGAGGCTGGCCCCCGCCTCCGCTGCATCACCCCCCGACCCGACGCCGCCGCCCGAACAGCCGGCGAGGACGATACACATCACGAGCAACACGGTCGTCCAGCGTCTGCGTGCCATGACTCTTCGTCTATTTCCCCTGAAGTTGTTTGATTGGTAATTTCAAACGCGCGTTTGAGTCTCCGGCGTCAGGTAGCATTCAAACAAAGCCGGATGAGCCGTCACAGACAGTGTGACCAGCTTGGAAGCCGCCGGCCCCTTCCAGTCCCACCCGTCCGCACTTGCTCAAGCAGCCATCGCGTATCTGAACACTGTCCGGCGTCAGGTCCAAACGCCTGCCGCTCCTACCGTACGTATGGCCGAGTCTCAGACGCGAACGCTGTCAGAACCGGCGCTTCTCTCGATGGTGTGGCGCGACGCGCTGTTCGCCCACTGGGACGTGTCGCCCGACCGCATCGCCGGGACCCTGCCGGAGCGACTCACCGTCGACACCCACGACGGCCGGGCGTTCCTCGGTGTCGTCCCGTTCGTGATGGCCGACATCAGCCCGCGCGGCGTCCCGGTCGGCCTCCGCTTCGGCGAACTCAACCTCCGAACGTACGTTCGCGCCGAGGACGGCACTCGCGGCATCTACTTCTACAATCTCGATGCCGACGACCGACTTGGGGTGTTCTTCGCGCGAACTCTGTTCCAGCTTCCGTACTACCGCGCCGAGATCGACGTGGAACGGGAGGGCCGGCAGGTGCGATTCCAGTCGCGTCGAGTCGGCGAGGGCGAACCGGCGGCGTTTGACGCCACCTACGGCCCGGCGGGGGACCGCTTCGAGGCCGAGCCCGGAACTCTCCCGCACTTCCTCACGGAGCGGTACCGATTCTACACGGAAGGTGAACGCTCGCTGTTCTACGGCGACATTGACCACGGACCGTGGCCGCTCGCCGAGGCGACCGCCGAGATACGCGAAAACGACCTGTTCCGAGTCAACGGCTTCGAGGAGCCGGACGGCGCTCCGCTCCTCCACTACTCGCCGCGCGTCGACGTGACCGCCGGCCGCATCCATCGGGTGTGATTAGTAGCTCCCCGACCTCAGTGATCGCATGAGCGGTGACGCGGTCGAATCCGCCGTCCGGCGGATCGACGAGGGGGACGAGCCAAGCCCGGCACTCACGGGTCCAGAACGGCAACTCGACGGTCGAATCAGAGTCATCTGGGCGCTCAGAGCGCTCGTCAGCGCGTTCACGCTGGGCGTCGGCGGGGCCGTCGTTGGCTTCTTTGTCGCCGACGACCCGATAGTTCCGGGCACGGTGATCTTTGCGGCCATCTTCGCCCTCGGGATCGCCTTCGCGGTCCTCCGCTATCAGTCGTGGCGCTACGAGGTCCGAGACGATTCGCTGTTTCTCGACCGGGGCGTCCTCACTCGGGTCCGCACCGTGGTTCCGTACGTCCGCGTCCAGCACGTTGACGTATCGCGCGGCCCGCTGGAGCGGACGCTCGGGCTCGCGTCCGTCGTCGTCTACACCGCCGGCTCGCGAGGGGCGGACGTGACCATCCCGGGTCTCGAACCAGAGCGCGCCGAGGACCTGCAGGCGCGGCTGAAGCGACTCGCCATCGCCGCGGAAGGTGAAGACGCCGTATGAATCTTCACCCGCTTTCGGTGGTGTATCGAACCGGGGCGTCGGTCGCGCGACTGGCGTGGATAGCCGTCGTTGGGGCCGTTTCCTCCTCGCAGTTCGACCGGTTCGGAGTGGCCGTGGCCGGCCTGCTGGCGCTCGTCGTGCTCGCGGCGTTCGCGTATCAGGTCGTCTACGTCCGCCGGTTCGACTACCAGCCGACGGCGGACACCTTCGACCTCCGGTCCGGCGTCGTCTCGCGGCGCACCCGAGAGATCCCGTACCGTCGAGTCCAGAACGTCGACGTGTCGCGGAACGTCCTCCAGCGAGTCCTCGGCATCGCCGAACTCCGCGTCGAGACGGCCGGCGGCGGCGAGACGGAGATACGCCTCCGCTACGTGAGTCACGCGGAGGCCGAACGGCTCCAGCAGGAGATCGGCCGCCGGAAGCGCGGGACGGACGGAGACGACGAAGACGCGCCGACGGCCGACTCGTCCGTCCAGCAGCTGTTCGCCATCACGTCGAAGGAACTACTCTTGCTCGGCTTCGTTCGCGTCGATCTCCGACTGCTCTCCTTCATCACCGTCCTGCTGCCGGTGATTATTCCGTCCGTCTCCAACCGGTTCCCGCTGGTCGACCTGTTGCAGGCCGCGCCGGCGCTGTTGGTCGGTGTCGTTCTGCTCGCGCTGGTCGTCTCGTCGCTCCGAGCGGTGACGGGCTACTACGGCTTCGAACTCAGCCGCGACGACCGGGAGCTCCGCTACCGGCGCGGCCTCGCACAGGAGTACAGCGGTGCCATCCCGCTCGACAAGGTGCAGTCGGTCGTCGTCTCGGAGAGCGTGCTCGCCCGCCTGCTCGGCTACGCGTCGCTGTCGGTCGAAACCGCCGGCTACGCGCCCGGCACCGACGGCACCGGCTCGCAGTCGGCGGTTCCCATCGCGGACCGCGACCGCGTGTTCCGGCTGGCACGCGAGGTGGAGTCGTTCGGCGACCTCGCGTTCGAGCGGCCGCCGAAGCGCGCCCGGACTCGCTACGCGATCCGGTACTCGCTGGGAGTCGCGCTGCTGGCCGGCCTCGGGGTCGCTATCGCGCGTCTGCTCCCGTTCCCCGTTCCGGTGCCCGGCTACGCACCGCTGGTCCTGCTGCCGCTCGCGCCCGTCGCGGCCCACCTGAAGTGGACGCAGATCGGCTTCGCGCTCGGAGCGAACCACGTCGTCGCCCGCGAGGGGTTCTGGACCCGGCGGACGCGCGTCGTCCCGTACTACCGGGTACAGACGCTCGTCGAGAGCGCGACCGTCTTCCAGCGCCGCCGGAACTTAGCGACGCTCGTAGTCGACACCGCCGGCGCGCAAGGGATCGGGTCGGCCGACGCCCGCGCGCTCGACATCGACAGCGACCGAGCGGGCGAACTCAGACAGGAACTGGAGTCCCGGTTCGAAACCGCGCTGGCAGCGGCACGCACAGACACCGTCTCGTCAGCCGCCGACATCGATACGACCGTCGCGTCCGGTTCTGCGCCGTCGACCGGCGAATAGCTTTAGGGACCGCCGTTGCGACGAGTCGGTGTGCACACGCTGCGTCTCTCGGCCGTCGCGGGCGTCGCGGCGGTCCTCTTCTCGCTCGGTGCGACGCTCGGCGCGCCGGCGACCGCGTCGTGGTTCTCGTGGTCGACGAACGCGCTCTCCGATCTGGGCACCACCGACGGTACTCCGCGGCTCCTATTCAACTACGGACTCATCGCGGCTGGTGCCGTGGGGCTCGGCTTCCTGCCGGTGGTGGCCGCGAGCGCGAGCAATCGGGTCGGACGCGCAGCGACCGTACCGGTCGCGACCGCGCTGCTCGGGGTGGTCGGTGTCGGCGCGTTTCCCGCTGGCACGTCGCTCCATCTCCCGGCGGCGCTGGCGACGTATCTCGGCTTCGTGACCGCGCCGGTCGTCTACGGCGTCGGTGACCTGCTGGCGGGTCGCCGACGGACGGGCCTCGCGTCCGTGTTCGACGGCGTCGCCCACCTCGCGGTGTGGTTCCCGCTCTCTTTCGTCTACCTCGGCGTGGCGTTCGGATTGGCCGTGCCGGAACTCGCCGGCGCGGCGCTGTTCGATGCGTGGGTGCTCGGCGTCGCCGCGCGCGTCTGGCGGTGACTACTCGAACGTCTGTACCTCGACCGTCCGACCCTCCGGGTCCTCGGCGAAGAACTGGTAGATGTCGTACGTCTCATTATATCGCGGTTCGGCGTCGGCGACGGCCGCGAGTGACTCGTAGGTCGCGTCGACGCCTGCGCGGTCCTCGCGGAGGAAGGTGAGACAGCCGTCCGTCTCCGGCGGGTCGCGGGCACAGAAGCCGAGGGCGTAGCCCTCGTCGTGGAGTATCGTACAGTCTGGCTGTTCGCGCCACGTCGTACAGTCGAGTCGGTCGCGGTAGAACGCGACGACCGCATCGCGCGCGCCGGTTCGGAAGAACGTGATCCCGTCGAACGGCTCGGTCATGGACGAACGTGTGGGGCGACCCACAAAGCGGCGTCGCAACGACGGCACGTATCCCGGTTCGTGGAGTGATTTCCAGTGGTATCGGCGGTGTTTAAATAAGCTGGTTGTCCCTTGACTGAGAATCCGTGCTGGGTGGGACTGAAAGGGGCCGGTCGCTCGGCGAAGCACGCCGACGGAAGGACCGCACCGCGAGCAACGCGAGCGAGCGGACCGCAGCGAGGTCTGCTCGCGGCCGGAGGCCGCTCGCACGGCCCGCGACCGGGGGCTTTCTACACCTCCTTATTCTGATACTCACCAGAGTCACTCATATCTAAACACTACCCCAATGTCTCCCAGCGGATTTATACTCACCCGATGGGACACCCGAGTATGGACGTGCCACCGCTCGTGACCGACCGGCTCGACGGCGAGAGCGTCAGGACGCAGGTCGATCTGGGCGGCGAAGACGCGGTCTTCGTCACGCCGTCCCGGACACTCGTCTACCGAGCCGAAGGGCTACTTTCCGACGAATCCGTCTCCGCGTATCCACACGATGTCGAGCGGATCGACGCCGTCTCGGGCCGCCGCAAGAAGACCATCGAGTTGACGTACGTCGACACCGCGGGGAAGTTCACCGTCCCGGAGGACCGCGCCGATGCCGTGATCGCACCGTTACTTGAGGGTGTGCTCGCCGTGACCGGCGTGACCGATCCCGACGAGGGCGTCCGACAGGCGTTTCGATTCTCTGAGTTGACGCTCGTCGTCACGGACGCGCGGGTGCTCAAACACGTCGGCGGCGCGGTCTGGGACGACGACTTCGCGGCGTACGACTTCGAGGGCGTAACCGACCTCGACACGGAGGAGGGGAGCGTCGCGACCCAGCTCGTGCTCGAAGCCGGCGGCCGCCCACAGCGGATCAAACTCCCCTCAGAGGAGGCAGCGTCGGTCGTCCACGCCGTCGAGAGCGCGTTGCTCACTTTCCACGACGTGGACGCGATTCCCGACCTCCGCGACGACGAGACGGAGGAGACGCCTGACACCGAGGAGGTCGATTCCGACGAGTTCGGCGACAGCGACATCGACCCGCTGGTTGACGAGCCGGACCCCGGCGCGAGCCATCCGGCAATCGACCGCGTGGCCGACGACGACGGGTCTCCCGAGAGCCAAGAGAGTGACACGACGACCGATGCCGAGTCCGACGCGGCGTCGGTTCACGAGCGGCTCGCTTCCCTCGAAGCGGCCGTCGAGCGACAGACAGAACTGCTCGAACGCCAGCAGGAGACCATCGAGACGCTAGTCGACGAACTCAGACGTGGCCGCTGACGCTCGTCACTCTCGCCCGGTCACCTTCCGAATACAGGTAGAGCCAAACGGGCCGTGTTCGCCCGCGTCGAGCCGCATGAAATAGCCCGTCGAGATGGACGCATCGCAGCGCCGGCAGGTGAACTCACCTTCCTTGGAGACGACCTCGGCCTCGAATGAGAGAAACGACGAGCGGTTCGGACGGACGGTGCCCGCCTCGCGGTCGATGATGCCACGACGCTCGGCCGTCTCCAGTATCTGACGCGTCGTCGCCGCGTCGGTCGCGTCGGTCGTGACGGTTTCGATCCGGTCGATGACCTCGGGCAGGGGCAGCGACTCGTGTTCGAGCCGTTCCAACAACTGCACGCCGAGTTCGACCGGGTCCTCGGCGTCGGCGGCGTCGGTCACGTCGGAATCCGGATGCCCACGCGAATAAGTATTTACCACAAGACGTTTTTCGACCGGCAGAAATTCACCGGACATGGACCGGGCGGTCGCCCGACAGGTCGGCGGCGTCGCGACGCTTCCCGTCCTCGGGGCGACGACGCTGGCGCTGCTCCTGCTGTCGGGACCGCTGTACCGTCTGCTGCAAGCCCGGGGAGTCGGGCCGGCGATCAGAAGGTGAACGGGTCGCTGCAGTCGGTCACCACGCCGTGGTGCGGGCAGACGTACTTGCAGTGCCGCTTGTGGAGCGGCGCGTCACAGGACGGACACGAGGGCGAATCGACCATACCGTCGCTCGGCGCGCGACGACTATCAACCCCCGAGTTTGGGATCGAAATTGGAACGGAGTTCGGAGAAGCCCTATACGGGCGAAACCCCCACGAATAGTATGGAATCCGCCCGCTCGTCCGCCGTGACGGCACTCGCTGCCGGCGTCGCGGCCGTCGCCGGCTCCTTCGCCGTTGTCGGCTTCACGCCCGCGTTCTTACCCGCGGCACTCGCCAGCGCCGTCGCCCGGCTCTCGCCGGGGTTCCTGCTCACGTTCGCCATCACCGTGTTGGGCGACCTCGGGAAGCTACTGAACGTCGTACTCGGTTTCTCGCTCGCCACCGGGCTGTTCGCGGCGCTGGCACTCTTCGGCATCGCCGTCGGTCGCTCGCTCGACTCGACCGTCGCGCCACCGGCCGTGACCGCCGCAGCCGTCTTCGGGACGACGACGCTCCTGACCGGTGCGCCGCTTCCCGCGCTGACGAGTGGTCTCGCGGCCGCTGGGGTCATGGCAGTCGCTCCCCTGCTCGGCTCCGGACTGCTCGCCGAGGCGTCGATGTCCCCGGGACGGCGGCGTGTTCTCGGGGCAGTCGGCTCCGCGCTGACCGTCAGCGGGGTCGGCTACGCGCTCGGCGCGGGCCGTGGCGGCGACGCGACCAGCGAGCCGGTCGACGACCCCGAGGTCCGGTCGCTGCTCGGCGAGGCGCGCGACAAGTCGCTCTCAATCGACGGACTGGAGCCGCTCGTCAGCGAGCGGTTCTTCACGGTCGACATCAACGCCGCCGCACCGACAATCGACGAAGAGGAGTGGGCGCTGTCCGTCACCGGCGACGTTGACGAACAGTTCGAGGTCGAGTACGACGAACTCACCGCGATGGAGTCACGGGAGGTGTTCTCCACGCTCCGGTGTGTCGGCGAGAATCTCAACGGCAAGAAGATGGACACCGCGGTGTGGACGGCCGTGCCGCTGACCGACATCATCGAGCGTGCCGGCGTCTCGGACAACTGCTGTGTCATGCTGCGGGCCGCCGACGGCTACTACGAGGAGTTCCCTATCGACGCGCTCCGCGACGGCATGCTCGCCTACCGGATGAACGGCCGGTCGCTCCCCCGCGGTCACGGCCACCCGGTTCGCGCGCTCATCCCCGGTCACTGGGGCGAAATCAACGTGAAGTGGGTCACGGAGATGGAGATACTCGAAGAGGAGGTGGACGGCTACTGGGAGGAGAAGGGCTGGCACGGCACCGGCCCGGTCAACACCGTCGCCAAGCTCCACGCCGTCGAACGCGACGGCGACCAGATCACCGTCGGCGGGCACACCTACGCCGGCACACGCGGCATCTCGGCCGTCGAGGTGTCGACCGACGGCGGCGGGACGTGGAACGAGGCCACGCTCTCGGAACAACTCCCCGGCGACGACGTCTGGCGACAGTGGGGCTACGAGTACGAGTCGCCCGGCGAGACCCACGAGGTGGTCGTTCGCGCCCGTGAAACCGACGGCACGCTCCAGCCCCGAGAGCGGTCGAACGCCTACCCGAGCGGGCCGACCGGCTGGGTGTCACAGGAGATAGACGGGTAAGGATAGATTCCAGCCGGAATTTCTCCTCACGTTCGAACAATCGGGTTTGTTGAAACCCTCCGTAGACGATAAGAATCCAGTGTTGAATACAGAGGCTGTATGCAGCGCGGCGAGCACATTCCCCCTGTTCCTAATCTGTTGAATCAGCCGTGCTATCCAGAGTGCGTATTTGTCAGACCCTTTCCTTGTGATGTTGCGACGCGGGGCTACCCGTCACCGCTGCTCAGGCATTCCGGTCGATCCACTCGCAGAACGCGTCGAAATCGTTCGCCCCAGCGCTCTCGGCGATGTCGCGGAGCGTCCCGGAACGGAGCTCGTCGTGCAACGGGACCGTCACCTGTCGGCGATCAGCCTCGTTCGTCGGATGTTCGTAGTACAACTGGGCGTGGTCGCCGGTCGTTCGTCGCCACTTGAACCCGCCCGCGTTCACCAGCACCTTCACGACCTCCATCCCGGAGAACGTTCGCTGACCCATCTATCAGTCGAGAACATCCGGTGGTTCGCGCTCGCCCGTGGTATTGTCGACAGGATCGATTCCGGCCGCGCGCAGCTCCTCGTCTGTCGGTGTGCGGCCACATTCACCGTCATGTAGCGCCACCGCGTCGTCGAGGTTCCCCAGCGCTACCGTTCTGGACGTCCCCTGTGTCGTGACGCCCGTCTCGACGTCTTTTGCGATCCACCAGTCGTCCTCCTGCCAGAGACGAATTTCGCCGTCGTGAACGTCACTATTCCCGGTTGAACTAGCCATTATGTCCAATATCGGGCGTTTCGTGATAAAAACATTCGGCAGCCCTCCCGACGAAACTGGCGAACGACCGCGAGGAATAGCCGCTCTCGTGACCAATACGCGCCTTGTATGTGGCACAACCGCATCGGAGTATCAGAGCATAGTGATTGCAACACGGATAAAACCCGTTAATCAGCTCTTCTGCGAACCGTTGACCGGAGGTTCGATGAGTACGAAAACGAGAGGATTGACGCGGTGACTCAGCTCAGCACTCGGACCAGCCGCAGGACTGACACGTCTTACAGCCCTCGTTCATGGCGAGCGACATCGAACCACAGTCCGGACACTCGGGCGACTCGCCGGCGGCGAGCAGCGAGGCCGTGTCGTCGGTCGTCGCGGCGGCCGCACCGCCGTCAGTCTCCGGTTCGACCGGCTCCGGACTCGGTTCCGAACCGCGGTCCCCTTCCCGGTTCGGGTCCGTCTCCCGTCGTCGAGGTAGCGACGGAGAGCGACGCCGAACGCGTCCGGGATGGAGTTGATCTGTTCGCCCTTGTCCCACGCGACCTTCGGCGACCGGATGCCGTTGAGCTTGTCGACGATCTCGTTCGGGTCGACGCCCGAGCGGAGCGCGACAGAGATGGTCTTCGCCAGCGCGTCCGTGAAGGAGTTGGTGAAGCCACCCGAGTGGCCCGTGTTGGCGAACAGCTCGAACGGCTCGCTCGTCTCGGGATCCTCGTTGATGGTCACGTACAGCTTCCCGTAGCCGGTTTCGATGCGCTGGGTGACGCCGTGCAGCTGGTCGGGACGCGGCTTCTTCTCCGCGTAGACGCGCGGCTCGGCGTCGAGCAGGTCGTCCGGCCCCTCGATGTCCGCCTCGACCGCCTCGTGGTCGAGGAACGCCTCGAAGCTGCCGAAGATCTCTTCGACCTTCTCGGAGATGACTTCGGCCGCCTCGTCCTCGTCCATGTCCTCGGAGAACTCGGTGTTGTCCGCACGCGTGGTGAGCACCTGCTTCGAGCGCGTGCCGTCACGGTAGACGGTGACGCCCTTGCCGCCGTGCTCGTAGATGTAGCGGTACACCTCGTCCATGTCCTCCTTGGTCGCGTCGTTGGGGAAGTTGCACGTCTTCGAGATGGCGGAGTCGACCCCCTCCTGACAGGCACACTGCACCGCGGCGTGGTCCTTGCCGGAAAGATCGCCCGTCACGACGAACAGTTCGCCGATGGCGTCCGGCACCGTCGAGAGCCCGTCGACGCCGTCGAACTCGTTGGTCGCCATCTGTTCCTGTGCCTCCTGCTTGACGGCGTCGACGTCGATGTCGTTCGCCTCCAGCGTGCGCAGGAAGTAGTCGTCGAACTCGACGAGCATCTCGTCGCCCTGCACGTCGTCGGAGACGTTCTTGTAGTAGGCGACGTTGCCGTCGGCCCAGTCCTCGGCCGACTCGCCCGTCTGCTTCTCGAACCACTCGGCGTAGTCGGTCGGGTTCGCGTACTTCGAGTTGTCCCACTCCTCGAAGGTGCCGCGCTCCTCGGCGAGTTCGTGCGAGGCGTGCTTCGAGCCGTGGTTGATCCGCCGCATGACGTGGCGGGCCACCTCGTTGCCCTCCTCGGAGCCGTACTTGATACCGAGCTGGATGTACAGCTGTGCCAGCCCCATCACGCCGAGACCGATCTTCCGCATCTCGCGGACCTTCTCCTCGATCTCGGGGACCGGGAAGTCGGACATCGTGACGACGTTTTCGAGGAAGCGGGTTCCGAGCCGGATGCGCTCATCGAACTCCTCTGTGTCGAGCGCCTCGTCGAGGAACCGCTCGACGCCCTCCTCTAACGTGGCGAACTCGTTGCGCTGCGACCAGACGCGCCAGTCGGGCGCGTCGTCCGCGGCGAGCGTCGAGAGGTTGATGTGGCCGAGGTTGCAGGCCTCGTACTCTTCGAGCGGCTGTTCGCCACAGGGGTTCGTCGCGAGGATGCGGTGGTCCGGGTGTTCCTCCACGTCGAAGGAGTGCTCCTTGTTGATGCGTTCGAGGTAGACGACGCCCGGCTCACCGTTCTCGTGTGCGCCGTCGACGATGCGGTCCCAGATGAGGTTCGGATCGAGCGACAGCGGCTCGCCAACCGTCACCTCGTCGCCGAGTCCGTACCGCGAATACATCTCCTTCGTCTCCTCGCTGGCGACGTGTGGCTCGCCGGTGCGGGGGTTGGTGAAGGTGAACTCCTTACCGGACTCCAGCGCCTCCATGAACTCGTCGGTGACGCCGACGGAGATGTTGAAGTTCGAGAGGTGGCCTTCGACGGCGTTCCGGAGGTGTTTGGGCACCTTGCCGCCCTCGTCGATGAGGCCGCGCGCCTCCTCCAGCGCCTCGGAGAATGTGGTGTACGTGTAGTCGTCGGGGTCGTTCAGGCGGAGACAGTGTGCTAGGGAGACGTCCTTGTTCTTCGCGTGGATGAACTCGACGACATCGGGATGCGAGATGCGCATGACGCCCATCTGCGCGCCGCGGCGGGCACCACCCTGCGCGATGGTCTCGCACATCTGGTCGAACGTGCGCATGAAGGTGATGGGCCCGGAGGCGATGCCGCCGGTCGACCCGACGGGGTCGCCGTACGGGCGGATGTTCCAGAAGGCGTAGCCCATCCCGCCGCCGGACTGGAACACCTCGGCGGCCTCCTTGGCCGTCTGGTGGATGTTGGTCAGGTCGTCGGCCGGGCTGTCGACGAAACACGCCGACAGCTGCTGGAGCTCGTCGCCGGCGTTCATCAGCGTCGGCGAGTTCGGAACGAAGGAGAGC
>PXSB01000031.1:0-6959 GCA_003023185.1 Halobacteriales archaeon QS_9_67_17
AGCAGGAACGCGAACGGGTTGACGAACGCGTACCAGCTCTTCAGGCCGAAGCCGAGCGCCGCCGTCTGCGCCTCGACGATGCCGCTCATCTGAAGCGTGCCGGCGAAGATGACGACCGACGCCGCCGTGATGACGAGCGGAATCTCGTACGCGAGGTTCTGTGCCACCGCGCGCAGCCCGCCCAGCAACGAGAACTTGTTGTTCGAGGCGTAGCCGGCCATCACCAGTCCGACGGAGGCGATGGAGGCGACGGCGAACACATACGCCAGCCCCACCTCGGGGTCGGCGAGTTGGATGCCGTTGCCCATCGGAATGACGGCGAAGCCGAGCAGCGCCGACGACGCGAGCACGAACGGCGCGAGATCCCACGCCGGCCGGTCGACGTCCTCGGGAATGATGAGCTCCTTCGACAGCAGGCGGACGGCGTCGGCCACGATGATGAGCAGGCCGAACGGGCCGATCCGGTTGACAGCGATGCGGTCAGTGAACGCCGCGGTGATCTTCCGCTTGGCCCACGGGCCGGCGAGCGCGGTCATCGTCAGCATGAGCGAGCCGACGAGCGCCGCGCCGACGAGCGACCCGACGACGTCGCCGACGAGGCCGCCGAGACCGAACAGCGACGAGATAGTGTCGGGTAGCGTGCTCGCCATCAGCGGTCCACCTCGCCGAGGACGATGTCCAGACTGCCGAGCGACGCGATGAGATCGGGGATGTACTCACCCTGCGACATCTCTGGGAGCGTCTGGAGATTCGAGAAGCAGGGCGACCGGATCTTGAACCGCGCCGGCTTCTCCGTCCCGTCCGAGCGCATGTAGATGCCGAGTTCCCCCTTCGCGCCCTCGACCGACCGGTAGATCTCCGTGTCCGGGTCCGGCTTCAGCGTGCGCGGAACGTTCGACTGGATCGTGCGGTCCTCTTCTGGCCACTCGGCCAGCAGGTCGACACACTGTTCGATGATCTTCGCGGACTCCTCGACCTCCTGTAGGCGGACGAGGACGCGCGCGTAGTTGTCACAGCCCTCTTCCGTGATCACGTCCCAGTCGAGTTCGTCGTAGTAGCCGTAGGGGTCGTCCCGGCGGAGGTCGTAGTCGATGCCGGAGCCGCGGGCGACCGGTCCGGTCGCGCCGTAGCTCTTCGCGATCTCTGGTTCGAGGACGCCGGTGTCGACACACCGCATCTGGAAGATCTCGTTGGACGTGACGAGGTCGTGGTACTCCTCCAGCTTCTCCGGGAGGTCTTCGAGGAAGTCGCGAATGCTCTCGAAGAACTCCTCGCGCGGCTCGGGCAGGTCCCACGCGACGCCGCCTAAGCGGAGATAGTTGAACATCAGCCGCTGCCCAGTAAGGTCTTCGAGGATGTTCTGGACGACCTCGCGATCCCGGGTGGCGTACATGAAGATGGCCGTGAAGTCGCCGTACACGTCCAGCGCGAACGTGCCGAGCGCGAGCATGTGACTCGCGATCCGGCAGAGTTCGGCGGACATCGTCCGGATGACCTGCGCGTACTCCGGCACGTCGATGTCGGCCATGTCCTCCGCCGCGCGGGCGTAGGCCCACTCGTTGAGGATGCCCGCCGAGATGTAGTCCCAGCGGTCGGGGTACGGCATGATCTGGTGGCGGTAGGTGCTGTTCTGACAGATCTGCTCCTCACACCGGTGGAGATAGCCGATGTCGCTCTCCACGTCCGCCACCTGCTCGCCGTCGAGCGTCGTCTTCAGGTGGAGCACGCCGTGGGTCGCGGGGTGGTGGGGACCGATGTTGACGAACATCGTATCCGAGTCGGCTTCCGCGCGCTGGTCCTCGTTCAGCGGATTGGCGTGTTCGCTGAAGGTGACGACCTGTGGCTGCTCTTGGTCGTAATCCAGCGAGAGCGGGTGGCCCTGCCACGTCTCCGGTAGGAGGATGCGCTCCAGCTGCGGGTGGTCGTCGTAGTCGATGCCGACGAGGTCGTACGCCTCGCGCTCGTGCCAGTCGGCCGTCCGGTAGACCGGTTCCGCCGACTCGGAGACGGGGGCGTCCGTCGCGGTCGGGACGACGACGCCCACCTCTTGGGTCGGGTCGTCGTACTTCCGCAGGTGGTAGATCGACTCGTAGCGGTCCTCGTACTCCTGTGCGGTCACACACGAGCAGTGGTCGAAGCCCGCCTCGTCGCGGAGCAGGAACAGCGCGTCCTGCACCTCGTCGGGCCGGACGACGAACGCTTCGGCGTTGCGGTGGCGCTCGCGCCCGATGACGTGGTCACCGAGCAGCGCTTCGAGCACCGGGGATTCGGCCCAGTCGTAGCGCATGACGAGTTCCTCCTCGTCGATCCGGTCCGCGAGATGCTGGACGAGCTCGTCGTCGTCCAGCTCGCTGAACTGTTCGAGCTCGTACGGCTTGACCGTCACCGGCGAGGTCTCGCCGTTGGCGATCCGCTCCTGTAGCTTGGCGATGCCGTAGACGAGCGCCTCCGGACGGGGCGGACAGCCGGGAACGTGGATATCGACCGGGATGACCTCCTCGGCCCCCTTGATGACGTTGTATCCCTCCTGGAACGGGCCGCCGGAGATGGTACACGACCCCATGCCGACGACGAACTTCGGCTCGGGCATCTGGTCGTAGACCCGCTTCATCCGGGGGGCGAACTTCGAGACGATGGTGCCGGGAACGATGATCACGTCCGCCTGTCGCGGCGAGGCCCGTGGCACGCCCGCGCCGAACCGGTCGAGGTCGTGTTTCACCGCGTAGGTGTGCATCATCTCGATGCTGCAGCAGGCGATGCCGAACTGCAGCATGAACATCGAGGAGCCGCGCACCCAGTTCATGAACTGGTCGAACTTCGTGAGGATGAACGGCGACGAGCCGAACGCCTCACGCAGTTTCGAGTTGAATCGGGCGTCGACTCCCTCCCCCATTCGCGCTTCCTGCGTCGACTGTGTGTTATCGCTACTCATAGTTAATCAGCGGTTTGACCGGGTTCGTTGGCGCGGTCGGACGCGACCCACTGGACGGCACCGTTACGCCACGCCCACGCGAGGCCGACGACGAGCACCCCGATGAACACCAGCATCGGCACGAGCACCTGTGCCATCCCGAACTGCTGGACGCCATCGCGGTAGATGACCGTCCACGGAAAGATCAGGACAGTTTCGATGTCGAAGACGACGAACAACAGCGCGACCATGTAGTACTGGATGTTGAAGCGGATGCGCGTGTCGCCCGTCGGCACCTCGCCGGACTCGTAGACGGCAGTTTTCCCTTGCTCCGGCACGCTCGGTCGCAGCAGCGCCGAGACGACCGTCATCGACACCGGGATGATGATCGAAACGAGCGTGAGCGCGCCGATAGCTATCCACGGATTGCTCATCTGTTCTGTATCATCTCACGCTTAGGAGAGCGGGTACATAAGGGTTGATTCTCACATGTGCGCACGCGCGACCGGCTCAGCCGCGCCGCTCGCGGAACGCCGCCGTCCCGGCCTCGTGGAGTTCGCGCGACACCTCGCCGACCCCCTGCTGGCGCGTCTCGTGTCGCTCGACCAGCCGCGCCTCCAACTCCTCGTGTTCGCGCGCGAGCGTCTGCACGGCCGACAGCGCGGCGTTGTACGACTTCCCCGCGTCGACGGCGGTCAGCGGCGCGCCCGTCGGCATCCCGACGACCGAATCGACTGACTTCTCCTGTACCGGCACACCCACCACGGGTAACGGATAGGCGATGCTGGCGGTCATGTTCGGCAGGTCGGCCGACTTCCCGCCCGCACCGGCGATCAGCACGTCCAGTCCCCGCTCGCGTGCCGTCTCGGCGTACGCGTACATCAACTCCGGCGTCCGATGGGCCGACACGACGTACGTCTCGAAGGTGAACCGCGCCTCGGGTGGGTCGTCGTAGTCGGTCACCTCCTCGAAGCCGAGCGCGGTCAGCGCCTCGTAGGCCCCGGACATCACGTCGAGGTCCGAGTCCGAACCCATGACGATACCCACCTCGGGGGTCGCCTCGGGCGAGCGGTCGCGGTCGGCCTCTGCGCGCAGATTGGCGATCAGCGAATCGACTGACTCGGGCATACTGAAGGGGTGTGCCCCGCCGACTTCGCCGTTGCGGTTACGCGAAGGTCAACTGGTCGGGGATCGCCCGCACTCGTTCGAGCAGCGCGTCGGGGTCGTCCGTTCCGGCCCCGTCCGCTGGAAGGGTGACGTGGCCCATCTTCCGGAGCGGGCGCACCTCCCTCTTCCCGTACCAGTGGAGCGCGGCCGCGTCCGTCGCGAGCAGTTCCTCGATCCCGGCGAGTCGCGCCCGCGTCGGCTCCGCGACCGTCCCGAGCACGTTCGCGCTCGCGGTCGGACACCGCCGGGCGGTCGCGCCGAGCGGCCACCCGAGCACCGCGCGGACGTGCTGTTCGAACTGCGAGGTGACCGCGCCCTCTATCGTCCAGTGACCGGAGTTGTGCGGCCGTGGCGCGACCTCATTGACCAGTATCCGGTCGTCGTGTTCGAACAACTCGATGCCGAACACGCCGCGCCCGTCGAGGCTGTCGAGCACCTCGAAGGCGACCTCGCGGGCCCGCTCGCGGACGGCGTCACCGGTGCGGGGTGGCGACACCGTCTCGCGCAGGATCTCTTCCTCGTGGATCGTCTCGGTGACGGGGAACGCGGCAGTCGTGCCGTCGTGGCCGCGACAGCCGATGACGGAGAGCTCGCGCTCGAAGTCGATCAGCCGCTCCGCGAGCGCGCCGCCCTCGCCGGCTCCCACCTCGGCGAGGGCCTCGACTGCCTCCTCGGGCCCTTCGACCGGGACGTTACCGCGGCCGTCGTAGCCGCCGGTACGCGCCTTCAGCATGACCGGCCAGCCGAGCTCCTCGCCCGCCGCTTGGAGGTCGCCGGCGTCGTCGACGCGCCGGTAGTCGGGCAACGGAACGCCCGCGTCGTCGAACGCCTCGTTCTGGACGAGCTTGTCCTGTATCGTCCGGAGCGTGTCGGGACGCGGGTGGACCGGCGTGTCGGTCGCCTCGCTCACCGCTTCGAGCGTGTCGGGGTCGGTCAACTCGATCTCGTAGGTGAGCACGTCGGCGCGCTCGGCGACCGCGCGGACGGTCTCGTAGTCGTCGAACGCTCCGACGATCTGGTCGTCGACGGCCGGACTGGCGGGACAGTCGGGGGTTGGGTCGGAGACGACGACGCTGACGCCGAGTGGGGACGCCGCCTCGCCGAGCATCCGGCCGAGTTGGCCGCCGCCGACGACGCCGAGCGTCGGTTCGGACGCGGAGATATGCATATTGGCTCCACCGAGCCACTGAGGGTCAACCTTGCGGTTATCGGTCCTCATCGACGTAGACGATCATCCCGTCGAACCAGTTGCCGCCGGTCGTCCGGTGGAGGAACGCGTGTCGCTCGTAGCCGTCCACCCGGTCCGCGACGCCTTCGGGCGGCTCTATCGCCGTCGGCCGGTCACGGCAGTCGACGGTCCGCTCCAGCGTACACTCGCCGGGCACGACGACGACGGGCGGGAGCTCGCTTGGGATGTCCTCGGGCGCGTTGCCACACTCGACCGTCGCCTCGTCGGCCGACAGATACCAGCCGAACGGAAGCGTCCGGAACCACGTGATACAGGCCGGCTCCCGCGTCGCGTTCCCGTCGCCGTCGACGAAGTCCTCGTTGCCGCCGCCGTACACGTACACGTCGGTTCCCTCCGTGCCGGCCGCGACCTTGTCGATGTCGTTGACTGCGGCGCGCATCTCTTGGCTCGGCTGTGCGTACTGCACGAGCGCGTTGTCCGGCGAGGTGGTGTTCGCGTAGACGCCGGTCGCGGCCCCGCCCGCGACGGCCCCGACGACGAGGACGAACAGGAGCGCGACGACGCCGACGCTCACCGCGTCCTCTCGAACGAGCGACTCGCGACCGATGTCGACGAGGCGGGCGAGTCCGACCGCAGCGGGGACGGCCAGCGGTACGAGCGCGTTCGTGAGCACCCACGCGTTCAGGATGTCGGTCGCGAGGGCATAGCCGGGAACCGAGACGAAGCCCCAGTAGGCGCAGCCGAGCACGAACTGGCGCGGCGAGTCGCGACCGTACCGCTCCGCGAGGAAGCCGCCGACCGAGAGGAGGAAGAGCGGGGCCGCGTAGCCGCCGACGGCCTTCGCGGAGATGCCGAGTTGGTCGACGACGGTGCTCAGCTTCGTCTCGCCGGGACCGCCGAACCAGTAGCCGTAGCCGGTCGCGACCTGATCGACCGTCGTCGAAAGCATCTCGGGGATGAGTAGGGGGTTCGCCAGCGCGTCGTAGAGGCCGACCCACTCCCCGCCACGGGGGGCGTACATGAACACGGCCACCACCGCAAACACGAGCGCCGCGCCAACCACGTGTCCCGTCCAGCGGACGGCCATCGGGTCGAACGCGCCGTCGGTGCGGAGCCGCGTGACCGCCGCGTCACGCCAGCGCGCGAGTCGGTCGACGCCGGCGTCGTCCCCTCGGACCAGTTTCGCGATCGCGGCGCCGACGTACAGATACTGCGAGCCGAAGCCGTCGTACGCGCGGACGAACGCCGCGAACGCGACGAAACAGAAGGCGGCCACGAGCAGGGTCGAGCGCATGAACCGCCCGTAGTAGAGCAACAGCGGATTGACCGCGAGGAAGAACGCGAGGCCGCCGACCTCGACCGCGGCGAGCCGGTGGCGGAACCACAGCGCCACGAGCGGAAACAGCCCGCCGACGACAGCGACCGGGAGCCGTGCGGCGAAGTCGGTCGTGCCAAACAGCGCGAACAGCGGCCGGCCGACGTGCTGGATGAACGGCCCGTGGATGATGTAGCGATAGTGGAACTCTCCGGTGTTCAGATAATGGAGCGTCCAGTAGGCGACGCGGGCCTCGTCGAAGTGTGCGACCCGCGCCCTGAGGAAGACGAGGCGGGCGAGCAGGCCGACGAGTGCGAGCGCGACGACCGCCTGCACGGTTCGGTTCCGAAGTGGGGCGCGGTCGGTCATTGCCGCAG
>PXSB01000031.1:6981-13284 GCA_003023185.1 Halobacteriales archaeon QS_9_67_17
CTCACTGCGTTCGCTGCGGTGCTTGCGTCGTCGGGGCCGGATCGACCGCCCGGCCCCTTTCAGTCCCACCCACTGCGATTGTCAGTTGAGCGACGACCCGCGTATCTGAACACCGCCCTCTTCGACCGGCGTTTCACCGACCGCGATGTGAGCAGGTCGCCTCGGCCGTCAGGGCCACGTCCCCGACTCGGCGTGCGCGTCGACGATTCGCTCGATGGCGACGATGTAGGCGGCCGTCCGGAAGTTCGGTGCGTCGTAACTCTCGTAGGCCGTCACCAGTCCGTCGAAGGCGTCACAGATGATCCGTTCGAGTTCCTCGTTGACGCGCTCCTCGGTCCAGTAGAACCGCTGTCGGTTCTGCACCCACTCGAAGTACGACACCGTCACGCCGCCCGCGTTCGCGAGGATGTCGGGGACGACGTGCACGTCTCGCTCCGTGAGCACACCGTCGGCGTCGGGCGTGAGCGGGCCGTTGGCGGCCTCGACGATCACGTCCGCCGACACCGTCTCGGCGAGGTCGGCATCGATGGCGTTCTCCAGTGCCGCCGGGACGAGCAGGTCCACGTCGAGACCGAGCAGTTCCTCGTTGGTGATCTCCTCGCTGGCGTCGCCGAAGCCGACGACGGAGCCGGTCTCGTTCTTGTGTTCCTTCGCCGCGGCCGCGTCGAAGCCACCGGGGGTGTAGATCCCCCCCGAGGAGTCGGAGACGGCGACGACGTTCGCGCCGAGTTCGGATTCGAGCAGGCGGGCGGCGACGGAGCCGGCGTTCCCGTACCCCTGCACGGCGACCGTCGCTCCCTCGATTCGCTTGCCGAGATAGTCGAACACCTCGCGGGCCGCGAGCATCGTCGAGCGGCCGGTCGCCCTCACTCGTCCCGCCGAGCCGCCGGAGTCGGGCGACTTCCCGGTGACGACGCCCGGTTCCGTCGTGTTCTCCAGCGTCTCGTAGGTGTCCTTGATCCAGTTCATCTCCCGCTGGCCGGTGTTCACGTCTGGCGCGGGAATGTCGCGATCCTCGCCGATGAGCGGCCGAAGTTCCTCGGCGAAGGCGCGGGTGAGCCGTTCCAGTTCGCCCCCCGACAACGTCGTCGGGTCGACGACGATGCCGCCCTTCCCCCCGCCGTACGGGATGTCGACGGTCGCGGTCTTGTACGCCATCCAGCCCGAGAGCGCCTTCACCTCGTCGCGGGAGACGTCCGGGTGATACCGGATGCCGCCCTTGTACGGGCCACGGTCGCCGTTGAACTGCGCGCGGTAGGCGCGGAACGTCTCGAGACTCCCGTCGTCCATCCGGATGGTGAGGTTCGTCTCCAACACGCGCTCCGGCCGTTTCAGCCGTTCGAGCAGTCCGTCGGCGACGTCGATGTGCGCCGCGGCGTCGTCGACTTGCTCCTGCAGGCTCTCGAACGGATTGGCCTCGTCCGTCATGGCTACCGAGTAACACCTCCTCCGCAAAAGCCCGTCGGAATTATATCACAGGGAGAACCTAGTATATTTTAAGGTCGGCGTCGGCAGTTCTCATCTTCAGCGCACCGTCACCGAGCGGGCGTCGCGTTCTGCTCTGTCATCTACCGTCGAGAGCGAGCGCGGTGCTCACTCGGGGGACACGCCGAACGTCACCAGCGAGGTGCCCGACAGCAAGATGAGCGCCAGCGGGACACCGAACTGCGACTGCGTCGGTTCCTCGTCCGACGTATCGCTGGAGTCGGGGGTGTCCGGCGCGTCAGTGGGATCGGGCGTGTCCGAGGTATCCGGCGCGTCCGTCGCCGTCGGCGTTACCGTCGTCGTGTACGCCGCGGCCGCGTTGCCGCCGCGCTCACCGGGGTCGACGGTCAGGTCGATCCAGTGGTTGTCCTCGGCGTCCGGATTCTCGACGCCGCGGAGTTCCACGACGATCTCGTCGTCTGCGGTCAGCGAGACGCTCCCGTCGAACTCGATGCGGAGCGTTCCGTTGTCCATGACGTCGACCGAGGTGATGCTCTCGGTCGCCGACGTGTCGAACGTGGTGCCGGGCTCGTCGTCGCCGTCGTCGACGCCAACGGCGATGTCGCTCTCGTCCAGTCGCTGGATCGACGCGCTCTCGTAGCTCACCCGTATCGCGTCGAGCTGGTCGGCAGAGGCGTCGCCGATGTTGATGTAGGCCGTGTGCGTCGCGACCGCGCCCCCGACGGAGGTGTTCGTCTCCATCTCTGCGGTGGTCGCCGCCATCTCCGGGGTGGGTGTCGTTGTGCGGACTCCATCACCGCCGCCCCCGCCGCCCCCGCCGCCACCCCCACCGCCAGACGGCTCAGGGGTTGGGGTCGGGGTTGCAGTTGGCGTTGAAGTCGGAGTTGCGGTTGACGTGGGGGTCGGCGTCGAAGTTGGAGTCGACGTTGGCGTCGGGGTTGCAGTTGGCGTCGGAGTCGACGTCGGCGTAGAGGTCGGCGTGGAAGTTGGCGTTGACGTCGGAGTTGCGGTTGGCGTGGGGGTCGGCGTCGAACTGCTGATGGTGTACGTCGTCTGAGCTTCCTTCACGGGGTCGCTCTGCGAGTTGATAATTATCCTGGCGTCGTACGTGCCCGAACTGCCGGGGTTGGTTGCATTGCTGAACACGACAACGAGTTCGTCACCCCTGTACAGTTGGTAGCTCCCGTCGAGATTGACCTCCAGCGTATTTCCGTTGTTAGACGAGGTGACGCTACCCACGGAATCGGACGTGTTGACGTCGATGGTGGTTCCTGAGTTGTTACCGCCGCGGTCGATACCTATCTTGACGATGTCGTTCTGTCCGACGTTACTGACGTCTGTCGCCTCGGAGCCGATGTCGTAGTCGACGTCGTAGCCGTTCCACGAAATGGTGTCTTCCTCGTTCGTGACCATCGTCGTGTGTGTCGACGTCGCACCCGGATCCGCCGGGTCGGGTTCTATCGACGCGTCAGTCGCGGCCATGCTGACGTTGGCCAGCGGACTGAGCGCGACGATCAACAGCAGTGCTACGGCTAACGCGGTCGTGTGCTTGCTCATGGTCGGGGGGTAGGGCCGGGTTCGTCCGGTGTGGGCTTATGAAACAAACTCATCGTTGAAAAAATAGAGGGGCTGGTCCGCTCTCGACCGGTGTCGAGCAGGGTGGAACGGGCTGGCCGACGCCGTCGTGTGACCGTCACGCTATTGAGCGCGGCGGGCGGGCCCCCGGTATGGCAGGTCGGTACTACGAGGAGTTCGAGGTCGGTGAGGTGATCGACCACCCGCGCCGGCGCACCGTCACCGAGCGGGACAACCAGACGTTCTGTGACATGACGATGAACCAGCAGCCGCTCCATCTCGACGCGGACTTCGCCGGCGACACCGACTTCGGCGGCCGACTCGTCAACGGACTCTACACCATGTCGCTCGCCGTCGGCATGACGATCCCCGAGACGACCGATGGCACTATCGTCGCGAATCTCTCCTACGACGACGTCCAGCATCCGAATCCGGTGTTTCACGGCGACACGGTGTACGCCCGCACGACCGTCACGAGTAAACGCGAGACCAGCGACGGCGAGCGGGGCATCGTCGAGATGCACGTCGACGTGTACAAGGTCGACGACGGCGGGGACGGCCCGGACGGGGACACCCTCGTCTGCGAGTTCGACCGGACCGCGCTGTCGCTGCGACAGCCGGACGACTGAGCCGGCCGCTTCCACCCGTGACACGCAACCCGGCAATCGCCGCCTCGCCGCGCGCCTGTGACACGGCACAGCTTTTGACCGCCCGGGCCGTGCTTCTGTCGTGAACGAACGCTTCGCCAGCGTGCGGCGTCGCAGTCGAACGATTGCGGCCCGCGTCCCCGCGTCGTCGACGTTTGCCCGCGTCGGCCTCGGCGTGACTATCCTGCTCGCCGGCGTTCACAAGCTCCTCGCGCCGGCGGCGTGGGCCGCCTACGTCGTCGACTGGCTCGCGCCACTGCTGATCGTCTCGCCAGTCGCGTTCATGCTGATCAACGGCTGGCTCGAACTCGGCTTCGGTCTCGCCATCATCGTGGACCGGTACACGGCACCGGCGGCTGCGGTGGCGGCGGTGTCGCTGTCGGCGACGATACTCTATCTCGCTATTGTCGCGGTCACTCACGACGGACTCTTCGTAGACGTGCTCGTCCGTGACGTGGGGTTGGCGGCGCTCGCGTGGGCCGTTCTTGTCGCGGAGCTTCGGGCCTGAGTTACTCTTCTGACGGACAGCGCTTCGCTCGTCCTGATCATCGCCGCCGAGAACGGGTGGAGACGTTTACCGCACCAAGTCCGAGTAAAGGCGTCCGGGCAGCGATTCAGAGGATCGTGCCGTGCTTCTTCGACGGGCGGTCCTTCTCGACATCCTCGTAGAACGCGAAGCGGGCGGCGAGTTCCGCCCGCAGGTCGGACGGCGGGACGATCTCGTCGATGACGACCTCACTCGCCATCCGGTGGATGTCGATGTCACGGCGGTACTCCTCGCGGAGGCGCTGTTCCATCTCGGCGCGCTCCTCGGGGTCCTCGACGGCGTCGAGCTTGTTCGCGTACACCGCGTTGATCGCCGCCTCCGGACCCATGATGCCGATCTCACCCGACGGCAGGCCGATGGTCGATTCCGGGTCGTAGGCCGGGCCGGACATCGCGTAGATGCCCGCACCGTACGCCTTCCGGACGATGACGCACTGCTTCGGCACCGTCGCCGACGAGGTGGCGTAGATCATCTTCTTGCCCTTCTCTAAGATGCTCTCCTTCTCGACCTCCGAGCCGGGCATGAAGCCGGGCGTGTCACACAGATACAACAGCGGGACGTTGTACGCGTCACAGGTCCATACGAAGCCGGCAGCCTTGTCGGCGGCGTCCGGGAAGATGGCCCCGGCGCGTTCGGTCGGCTGATTCGCGACGATGCCGACCGGGCGACCGTCCACGCGGGCGAACGCCGTGATGATCTCCTCGCCGTAGTCGGGTTGGAGTTCGAAGAAGGAGCCGTGGTCGACCACGCGCTCGATCACCGACGCCATGTCGTACGCCTCGTTCGGCTCGGCTGGCACCACGCTATCGATTCCGTCGGGGGATTTCCGAGGTGGCTTCGACTCCGCGCGCGGCGGCTTCTCGTCGCTGTTGTCCGGCAGATACGTGATCAGTTGTGCGACTAGCTCTCGGGCGTGCTGCTCGTCGCGGGCGACCAGATCCGCGGACGCGGAGTGTTCGGCGTGGACCTGCGGGCCGCCCAACTCGTCCATCTCTATCTCCTCGCCGGTGACCATCTTCACCATGCGCGGGCTGGCGATGGCCATCGCCGACATCCCCTCCACCATGATCGTGAAGTCGGCGAAGACGGGCGTGTAGGCGGCACCGGCGATGCAGGGACCGTAGAGGACGCAGATCTGTGGCACTCGCCCGGAGAGCCGCGAGTGGTTGAAGTAGTACTTCCCGATCCCTTCGCGGTTGGCGAAGAACCCAGTCTGCTCGTCGATGCGGCCGCCCGAGGAGTCCATCAGGTAGAGCACGGGCTTGCCGGTCTTGAGCGCGCGCTGTTGCATCCGGAGGAACTTCTCGACGCCGCGGCCGGCCATCGACCCCGCCTTCACCGTGAAGTCGTTCGCCATGAAATGTACGTCCCGGTCCTCGAACGTCGCCGCGCCAGTCAACAGGCCGTCGGCCGGGACGCGGTCGGACTCGTCGTTCTCGTTCACGTCTGGTGAGTCGGGGTGCCAGCCGTCGAAGTGGGCGAACTTCCCGTCCTCGAACTGGACGCCGTCACCGAACCACAGGTCGAGGCGGTCACGAACGAACAGTTTCCCCTGCTCCGACAGTCGCTCCTTGTACTTCGACGGGCCACCCGCCTCGATGTCGGCGATCTCTTCTCGGAGCTGTTCCTCCCGCTCGGTGGGGCCCATGTCGTCCTCGATGGGGGCGGTGAGGTCGATGTCGCGGACGAGGATCGGCTCGTCGGCGTCGCCGACGAAGACGCGGATCTCGTCGTCGTCCGTGTGTTCCGCGAGCGCGCTGGCGATGGCCGACGCCTCCTCCTTGGTCGCGTCGGCACCGATGCGGACGTTCATAGCTTCGACTCTCACTCCCCGCGACTAATCGGTTTCTGTTGTGTGGTTACGAGACGGACGCGGTCGGAGCCGCGAGCCGCGAAGCCTACGAGAGCGCCGCTTCGAGTCGGTCGACGAGCAACGCGTTGCCGACGTGGACGGGCACGCAATGGTTATGTCTACCGTGCATCAAAGACGTGCTATGGAATCCACGATTAGACTCGCATCAGTCGACGATACAGAAGAGATTCAAGCGATATACGAGCCGCACGTCCGGGACTCCGCTGTTTCGTTCG